>NZ_JBHYJX010000020.1:0-128152 GCF_042740985.1 Streptomyces sp. NPDC058985
TCGGGGACTCCGGCACCGGCAAGTCCCACCTGCTGATCGGGCTCGGGACGGCGGCGGCCATGGCCGGCTGCCGCGTCCGTTATGCCCTGGCCGCCAAGCTTGTCAACGAGCTCGTCGAGGCCGCCGACGAGAAGCAGCTGTCGAAGACGATCGCTCGCTACGGGCGCGTCGATCTGCTCTGCATTGATGAGCTGGGCTATCTCGAGCTTGACCGGCGGGGAGCCGAGATGCTGTTCCAGGTTCTGACCGAGAGGGAGGAGAAGAACAGCGTGGCCATCGCTTCGAACGAATCGTTCAGGGGCTGGACCAAGACGTTCACCGACCCGCGGCTCTGCGCGGCCATCGTCGACCGGCTCACCTTCAACGGCACCATCATCGAGACCGGCACCGAGTCCTACCGCCTCGCCCAGACCAAAGCCAAGCAACAGGCAAAGAAGTAGCCCTCACAGATGACCGGTCACCCTCTGGATGTAGATCAAGGCTTCCGGCGACCTTGGCGATCGAGATAGTCGACCAGTTTCGCTTCGCTGCGGCGCAGTCGAACAGACTCGTCCTCAGACAGGGAGCCCAGCGCGTCGGCGAGGACACGTGTTCGGGGCATGTGGACCATTGCACTGGAGTAGATCCGGCACCCAGAGCACCATGCCAAGCCGACGCACCGCTCGAACATCGAGGACTCGGGCGGATAAAGACGGAACCGGTAGGAGCGGACGGCGGTCCCGCAGGCAGTGCAGCTTCGGCGATCACCGTCCTCGACCGTGTCCCAGGTCGCCACCTTGACCCAGTGCCACCGCCTTGCCAGTGCCCTTCAAGTCGTCATGCGCAGCATTCTCGCTCATGGCCCATCAGCCCACCTCAACAGCCCCACGACTACCATCGCTGGCCCTGCTGAGACCGGAACCCGGAGCCAGTTCAGGCCGGAACAAGGGCCGCTTCAACCACCAACGCGGGGCCAGCCCAGACCGAAAATCTGGGGCCATTTCGCGCCGTTAACGCCAGCGAGTCGCTCCTGCAGTATCTGACGCCAGTTGTCACCATGTCGGGAAGCGCGGGCGCGGCGGTAACTCCGCCGAGCTCCAGGCCATGCCGCCCGACCACGTGCCCGAACGCCGGCTGGATGGCCGCGGTGACGTCCTGGGTGAAGCGGGCAACGAGACAGGGCGGCACGATGAGGACGGCATCCTGCCAGTCACCGAACTGGTTACTATGTTCATCCAGCCCGGCCGTAGCCAACCGACGTCGCCACGACATGCCTACTGTCCCGCACGAAACGGACAATCAGGAATCAGGTCTCCTACCGCCCTCTCAGACCTTGATATCGGTGACTGCATCGTCGCGGTTCCATGGGAGTTCACGGTAGTCGCGGTCCCGGTCCGGCATCTCAGTGCCCTGCTCGCGGGCTCGCCGATCTACTTGTCCGCGCAGGCGCCGTGGGGTTGCCATGGACAGCCGGACCTCGGTGCGCACGCTCTCGGCGACCTTGCGCGTCCAGCGCCGCAGACCGCCTTCTGGGGCGGGCGCCGGCCGCTGGTCGATCCTCTCCGCCAAGTCCCGTGTGGCGGCGATGTCGTCGGCGAAGAGCCCGGGGGCGAGCCGGTTCGCCTTCGCCCAGTACTCCGCGGCCGCTAGCACGTGTCGCGCAGCGGCGTCCTTGCCGCCGAGTTGGTCGTGCAGTTTTGCTGCCAAGACACAGGCGCGTGCCACGTCGGGAAGCAGAAGCAGCGTCTCGTTCTTGCGGTAGACGACGCGAAAGTGGTTGGCCGACTCCTGTGCCGCGTCCAATGCGGCGGAGGGGCCCGACATGTCGAGCGCGCAGCGGGCCGTGGCCCTCAGGGCCCGGGCCAGCGGGATCTGGTAGGCGACGCGGTCCAGCTGGAAGAGGCGCCGCCCCAGCGTGACAGCGTACTCGGCGGAGGCCAGCGCCTCCTGTGTTCTGCCCAGTGCCCGGAGTGAGTGCGCTGCGCGGATCGCGATATTGGCGGCCAGCGGGCCGGAGGTCAGTTCGCAGAGGTCCACGGACGCCAGCAGCTCTGCGCCCTCAGTGCACAGTTCCAGGGCGGCCTCGTGCTCGCCGGACTCCGCTTGGCTGCGCGCCAGGCGGAACACCGCTCCCGCGAGCCCCAGGGTGTTCTTGCCCGACCACGGGCCGGCGAGCGTGCGGTGGATACCGTGCGCCTCGGTCGCCGCCTCCTCGGCGTCGGCGGACCTGCCGACCCAGGAGCACCGGTCAGTGAGCGTGTCGAGTGCGCTGGCGAGTAGGGGGAGGAAGTCGTCGCTGTCGGAGTGGACGAGCCGGCGATAGGTGACGACGGCGTCGTGGGCGTGGTCTGCGGCGGCGTGAGGGCTGCCCCGGGTCGCGGCGATCGCCGATCGTGCCTGTGCCAAGCGGGCGCGGTCGGCGAGGGAGAGCTGGCCAGCCGACGCGAGGCGCTGATAGGTCTGGACCGCCTCGTCGGCGTAGAGCGCGGCGTTGGCCTCGACGCCGAACCGGTCCAGGGCCAGCGCGAGTGTCAGCAACGCCTCGGCGAAGTCGGGGGCGTAGCGGTCGTCGACGATCAGTTCCCCGAGGATGCGGTGGGCCTTGTCTGCGAGGTCCACCGCAACGTCGATGTAGCCCACGTCAAGTACCCGCGCCGCGTACCTCATGTAGTTCCGGGCGTGCGCGGCGGCGAGTTCGGGGGGTGCCCGGCGGATCTGCGCCATGGCTTCTTGGATCCCCTTGACGTCTGTGGCGTCGGCATCCGCGCGGAAGGGATCGCGGTCCTCGCCCAGCAGTACACGGGTGCGCGCCAGCTCGTGGTCACACAGCCGGGCCGCGGCGTGCACGAGTGTGGCGCTGTGGGTCGGCACCGCGGCTTCCACCGGACTCAGGTCGAAGTGGACGGGAATGTACGCCACGACGCCCCGGGCCTTGCCGTCACGGTCGTGCACGCGGCCCGAAACGAGGGCGGCGGCCTCCGGGCGGCGTTCGGACAGGCGGAGGAGCACGGTAAGCAGCCGCCGTGCCTGCGCCTGGTCGACCCCGTTGCGCAGCACTGCGTACGGCATCCGCTCCGGCTCCGGCAGACCGTCGGCCCGCTGCCGGTTGAGCACCCGCAGCACCAGTTCCTCCCCGAGCAGGTCGGGCTGCAGCGGAGCAATGTGGGAAGGTACCTCCGATCCCGACACCGGTGGGTAGAGGTCGCGAAGCCAATCGGCGACGGCGCCGACGTCGATGAGCCGGGCCTGGTTGCCGAGCGCGGCCTCGACCAGGCGCGCGGCGGTGTAGCGGTCCGCGGCACCAAAGAGAGTGGCGGCTGCGACCACATCCTCGACACGGCGGGCGCCTGCGGGCCCCTCGGCGACATCGCGGAAGGCGGTCTTGGTTTCAGCGCTCAACTCGTAGTCGGCGGCGTAGAGCCAATGGTGGTCGCGTTCGAGGTCGAGGAGCCGATCGATCACGTGTTCCGGCTGGAACTCGTCGCCGGTGGCGGCGGCCGCCGGAAGTAGCGAGCAGACGGCGGCGATGTGGATCATCAGGGGCGCCCCGTAGTCGGTGTGGTCGAGCGGGGGCATGACCGGATCAGCGGCCACGGCCAACTCATGCTGGTCAGCGAACCGCGCGACATCGGGCCGCAGAGCGTCCCGGACCGTGCGGAAGAATCGGTCGCGGTCGTCGCCGGCGGCGGTGAGGCCAGCCAACCGCAGAGGTTCGGGGCGGACGGCGACCCCCGCGGCGCCGAGGGCCGATGGGAAGCCCGTGCTGCCGCTCCACCAGTCGCCGACGTTGCGGGCGATCAGCAGCATCCGCCACACGGACGGCGTCGGCCGAGCCGTATCGCCCAGGCGCCGCAGGACGGCCCGCAGCTCCCGCGCGCCGTACTCCGCCGCGTAGTCGACCACCAATAGCAGCGGCCGCCCGGTCTGGGCCGCCCGGAGGATGCCCAAGTCGAGCGCCTCGGGCTCGCCGCTGCCCCGCATCACCACAGCGACCCACCCGTCGTCGACCATCAGGGCGCACAGCCGACGCGCCAGGCGGGTCTTGCCCTGGCCTGCCCGCCCGGTCACCAGCCGGGCGGCACGTGCGTCGTCCGAGCTGCACCACGCCCGCAGGTCGCGGATCTCCGTCTCCCTGCCGACGAACGCGGTCCGCTCGGCGTCGGCGCGCAGGAGCGTCGCAAGGGAGGAGCGGCGCCCGGCGACCTGGGAGGCGCCGGGGCGAGCCAGATCGCGAGCCGCGGTCACCGCCAGCAGATCGGCCACAACGGGGAACCTGCGAGCGATGTCGTCGATGCGTGTGGCGAAGGCCTTGCCCCCGAGCGCTGATGCACGGTTGGGCCCTGCTGGGCGTGCGGTGGCGGGGATGCCCTCGGCCGGCGCGTAGGACCGCACCAGGCCGATGACCGACTCGCCGTTAGCCGTTGACACGACGACCGCGCTGCCGCTCGCGCCTTTGGGGTCGTCGGGCGCCGCGGCCGCGAACTCGTTGACGAACAACTGCATCGCCCGAGCGGTGACGACCGAGACCTCCGGCGCGACCACCATCCCCGACAGCGCGACGCCGTCTGGCAGGTTGCCGCTGAGTATGCCCGACATGCCCACCGGGGTGTCGCGGACCACCGGCCCGCCAAGAGCCATTGCGAACTCGCGGAACAGGCGCTCGGCCGCGTCCTCGACGGTCGGCTCCTCCTGCGGCACGCGGGCCAAGAGGGCCACGTCGATATTTCTGTCGGCGTCGACGACCCGGACAGGCACGCACACCGCCGTGGCGCCCGTCACCGGGTCGGCTGGCAGGCGCAGCACCCACGGTCCCTCCGGGGTCTGCCAGATGCAGTGCTCGGCCGTCAGCGCGTACCGCTCGTCGATGACGAACGCGGAACGCGCTCCCGCCCCCGGCAGCATCTGATGATCCGGATCGGCCTCGGAATCGACCTCATGAGCGAGCAACAGGCGCGGTAGACGCGACTCCATGGCTGCTAGTTCCGGTCCAGGGTGAGAGTGACCTGGATCTGCGCCTCGCCGCCAGCTGAGATGAACGCCTCGACGGCTTTACCCGATCCCCCAGTCAGTTTGACGCTAAAGGTCAGCTGAACCTGAGACGCGGAGTAGCGCGTTTCATCAAGCGGCACCGATTCGAGACCGGTGGCCGTCTGCTTTGCCACCGTGCCGATCTGCCGGCCTACGTCCTCGGCCAGCGCCTCAACGGCTTGGCGCGCCCTGACGACCACGGCCGTTCGCGCACGCGCGATCCGGGAGCCGTCGCCGTCGCCGTCGCGCGAGGCGTCCGCCAGCCCTGGAATGTACTTGGAGTCCCCGTCCTCCGCCGCGGGCTCCGGCGTTCCGGCTTGCGGTATCAGCTCAATCCCTAAGTTCCACTCGTCCGGCATGCGAGGCCTCCATCGTGAAGGGTGGGGGTCTGGGTAAGGGGAGATCCAGGGCGTGCGGTCAGGCACACGGCGCTCTGGCATTCCGGCGAAGCGCTCCGTAGCCGCCGCCCGTCCCGGCGGGCCGCAGCCTCCTAAGAGCCCGCGAATGCGGCGGCGGCATGCGCGGGGCGGGCTACCTGGCCGTGATGCCGGCCCGCTCGGCCGCCTTGTTCAGCGAGTGAAGGGCGGCGAAGAGGATACCGATGTCGTCGAGGTAGATCGGATCGGGCAGCAGGTCGATCGGACAGATCGCGTAGACGATCGACGCCCAGAACGCGAACTTGTTCTGGAACGGCACTTCCTCGCTGCTCAGCAACTGGAAGCTCTTCCGCAGTCTCAGGATCAGGGTGACGACTACACCGAGCATTGCGATGACGGCCAGACTGCACATGATGACGGCCAAGTAGAGCCAGTTCTCCACGATTCCCCCCACATCCCCTCACTCACTCACCGTGTCCCAACGGTAGCGGTCTGCGATCCAGGTGTCAGCGAGTTCCACCGTTGCCGTGGAGACGAGGGGACGGTGGTGCAACCGGGCTGAGCGGCTGTTCCCTGCGCGCCGCCGCGGAGGGACTGCTCGCCGTCCGCCCACCTTGTGCACCGCGCAGTGGCGCAGTCGTGCGGTGGAACGCCAGCATCGCCTGCACCGCCAAGGACTGCCCGGGAAAGGGCCTTGCCGTACTCAGCGGCAGCAGGATCGTGGTGCTCTCAGATCCAGACATATCAAGTCGGCAAGAGCAAGGGCTGCTCAACCAGCGCTCCGCCACAATCTTCCTGTTCGTCACGCCGACCGGCATCGGCGCCAGCTTGTTCGCCATCCTCACCGCGAATTCCTGTGCCCGTGGCCGTCACCGCCGGGGCAACCGCCGCCGGCTTGTTCGTCGACCGAATCATGGAATGAATCTGCCTCAGCCTGCCCACAACCACCTCGGTCAGTCGCGGTCCTGTGCCGCGACGGCATGCTCGCCGGGCGTTACCAGTGGCGCAGTGCCTCGGTCAGTTCCTGACGCCATTGATCTCGCCCGGGATCATCGTCGTCTGGTTGTCCGGCCAGGGCGAGGACCTGGTCGGTGATGCGGTAGGCAAGTAGGGATGTCGCTGCCTCCAGCCAGTCCTCTGTCTTGCGGGTCGGCGCAACCGGGCCGAGCACCGTCACGAACCACATGGGCAGCAGTGACCTGGCCCGGATCGCCTCCGAGATGCGATTGCGCAATCTCTGGTACGGCTGCTTCTGAGCCTCGGTGCCTTCGGTGAGGAGCTCAGCGTCCTGCCGCGGACCTCCCATCAAGCAGGTGGAACCTGGCGGGCAGGTACCTCAAGGACGAGCTCGAGACCGTCCCCCTCATCCCATTGCTCTCCGACCTCAACGAAGCCGAAGCCCGAGATCGTGGCCAGGGATGCCACGTTGTCGGGGCTGATCGCCGCCCGCACGGTCCTGACGGCGGTTTCGACCGCTGCCCGGCGAAGCAACTCGATCAGTGTGGATCGGGCGTACCCCTGGCGACGGAAGTCGGGAGCGAGGGAGTAGCCAATCTCGACCATGCCCACCTCATCAGGCGGTCCGTGGAACCCGACATGCCCGACGACAAGCCCCTTGTCGCCGACGACCGCTTGCCGCACCATCCACCGCGCATGGCCGGGCTCGGCGGCCATCTGATCGAGCCCGAACTGCCACAGCCAGCGTGCTTGGTCAGTCACGAAGTACTCGGTCAGCGAAACCCCGGCCGTCCTGCTGGCTCCGGACAGGTCTCCATCGAGCAGCGCGGACATCGTCCTGCTGGACAGCTCGACAAAACGGACCCGTTTCGGGCTCCGCATGAGCGGTCTCTGGTGATCAGCTTCATCTGTCACCTGCGAATGCTCGCCGAATCACCGAACGATTTCCACCGATTCGACACGGACCGGTAAGCGGCCCGCGGCATCATCCACCACCGCAAGCCCACCCCGGCGAATGTTCCCGGTCACGGCACTTGCCGGGGAGCTACGGCACGACGCACCCCTGGCCGAATGGCGCGATTTACGTGGAGACGGCGAAGGTGCCGGTGGCCGGGCGGTCCGACAGATCCGGTAAGTCCGGCCGGTGGGTACCCGTCGGCCTGGTCGCAACCCTGCGACGCCAGGCGGAAAACATCGATTTGGACGACTTAGGCATGGTTCTGACGATGTACCCGTCTGCGTGTATCTCACATCGATCTAGCCAAAAAGCATTTTGGCCGACCTGTTCTACAACCCTGACTAAACGTCAGAAAGGTCACGTCCGATACCTCGTCATACAAGCGGAACCTCCAGGTAGATGGCCTTGATGCGTGAGACGGACAGCCCCTAGGAAGGTCCTGGCGTGACAACCCAAACCGATCAGCCCTGGACGCAGACACCGTCGCAGGGCCAGAGGGGAACTCCTCTTGTCTGGATCTTCCAGCAGCAGACGCATGCTGTCTCGCATCGGCATCGGTGCCGCGGCCCTCCTGTTACTCGGCTCCGGAACAGCCACCGCAGTCGAGGGCTCCGTCTCAAGCCCGGATCCCTACGCCCCTCCGTCGTCGACACCGGCTGCCGGACCTGAGAAGAGCACCAGAGCCGGGAGCCGGCCGGTTTCAGGCAAGACTCCAGAGGCAGGCCCGACCTTCACCCAGGCTGGCGGGGTATGGCAGGTCAACAGATCCGAGGCCGTACTGAGCAACACCGTCACTGATCCCGACGGCGACAAGGCGAATCTGACCTTTGAGATCTGGACGACCAACAGCGACGGCACTCCAAAGACCAAGGTCAACATCAAGGACGAGCCGTACGGCGTACTGGTCTCCAAGTACGTCGAATCCGGTGATCCCGCCGAAGTGACGGTTCCCCACGGCAATCTCAAGCCCGGAGTCACCTACACATTCCACACCTCCGCCTACGACGGCGGCCTGTATGAAACCGAGTGGTCTCCGTGGGCCAAGTTCAAGGTCCGCAACCGGTCCGTCGACATCAAGCTTCCTGAGCCCGATAGGGACGCGCCAACGCTCAACCAGGACGGGCACCAGGAACCGCAGAAGATCGCCCAGCCGGACATAAGCTCGCCGCCTCCGACGGAGCCGCCCATCGGCCGCAGCGCATCGGAAGGCTGGAGTTGTGGCGAGCTGAACGAGAAGACAGGGATTCAGCCGTGCTCTCGCTTGGTGCCGGACAACAGCAAGAAGACCCGCGATGCCCTCACCAACGGGATGAATGGGCCTCATGCGGCACTGCCTCATCTGGTCGACTGGTGCGCGAACCTCACCTACTCCCACATCAAACGGTATGGAGCGTGCATCGGCACCTTCAACTACGAATATGAAGGAATCGTCGTCAAGGACGGCAAGCCCACTGGTGAAGTTCTGAATGCCTCGTGGGCCGTCGGCCAGGAGGTGCAGCTGTCGGGAACCTCGGCGACGTTCACGCAGCAGCTTGTGCTCGTACCAGTGTCGATCGACGCGAAGTTCGGGTCGGTAACCCTGAACGTCGAATTCGATTGTCTCCTCGCTGACCGGTGTTCCAACGGTCAGCAGTCCTGGGACGGTGCCCTGGTATGGACGGGTGCGGATCCGTTCTCGCACTCGGCGGTCGGGACGATCGACCATACCTGGAACTCTGCAAACAAGGCCGACAAGCTCAACCTGTCCACGAAAATCACCGCTTACTCGCCGGTGGCGAACCCGGCAGCCATGCGCTGGAGGGCGAAGGACGCGGAGATCCGCTGCGACAAGATCTCCTCCACCACCAAGCCCGGCTGCACTTTCTACAAGTACATCCCGACGTGGGTGATGAACTTCGACAAGACGCCGGCAGCGGTCGCGCACGCGTGGCTGATCCAGTCCAAGCTCCCCAACCACCCGGGCAGCGAGTCGGCCGAGAAGCCCATGTTCTTCCTGCCCGCTGCGTCCAAGAATGCTGCTGGCCGCGACCCCCAGAAGAACCGGGACGTCATCTGCCCCAAGGAGGCCGACGGCTCCAGTTGGGCAAGCAAGCACGGCCATCCGGACACCACGAAGCTCACTGAGATCAAGCCGACGGACAAGGCATCGTGCGACGAGTTCGCCTACGCCTCCAGCTACAACTCCGGCGGCATGCCGAGCGAGAGCAACATGGGTGGACTGAACCCGGTCTCCTCGGGCGACGAATGTGTGCAGACCTACGCCACCCGTGCCACGCAGGGTGAGTGGCACTTGTACGACGACGAGCGCACGGCAGCCCCGACCTGGAATGAGGTCTGCGGCCGCTCTTCCATGTCCGGATGGATGAACTCCACCTCGATGGGCGGCGCATTCAGCTCGGGCTTCTCCACAAAGTACCGGCTACTCGACCAGGACCCGTACTGGGTGGACTTCCCCCAGTTCGGACACTGTGACGCCTCCAAGGCAACCGTGACCTGCGTCCCCAAGCCGTAAAGAGCGCCTGGTGGCCCGGCAGGGCACTGCTCATGCCAGGCCACCAGGCCTCAGCGAGGACCATCCAGAAGGATCCGGCCCTCCGGAACCTGGCGTTCGTCCCGGGGGTCCACCCACGTCAGCCCACCGCACACGGTCAACGCCGGCCAAGTGTATGCGTCGCGGCGGCCGCCGGGTTCGATGAGGCAGCGCCCCTGCTCAAGAGCGTCAGCGAGTGCAGTGAGCCATGCCTGCAGCGGCCAGCCCGAGGTAAAGGTGGGCAGGGGCTCCGGCTCCTCGTCGGCCGCCCATCGGCCGAGGCTGCCGTAGGACGGTTCATCCGGCCGGGCGTCAATGTACCGGCCGTACCAGATGTCGTCCGGCGTGCAGGAGATCGGAATGCGGCCCGGCTCAAACTCCCAGTCGCGTGTCTGCGTGACGTAAGCGTCTTGCAACTGCGCCAGTCGATACCAGCCTTGATGTCCTGGAAGAAACCCGGCCGGCCACCAGCTCTCCCCAGCCGCGGGGTCATCGATCCCGTCGTGGAGTCTGTACCAGGCCCGTAGCGTGGACGGAAACGCCACCTCGATCGCCTCTTCCACGGCCACGATATCGGCCTCTCCGGCCGGAGGGCGCAGCAGGGCGGCAGACGTCGGGGCGTGGGCCCAGAGCCACCTCTCGATACGCCCCCAGACGACAGTGACCTGCGCGGCCGCCTCCTCTGCGTTCCGTCGATCTGGCATACCGTCACCGTACTAGCGGAAGCGAAGCCACCTCTACCCGTACCCAATAGGCTACATATCGCGTTCCGTCGTTCGAGACCGGATGGCCTCTCCGTCCGACGCGCACACGCACTCCTCCCCGGGTTCGGGCAACCCACCGCAGCTTGCCTGCCTGATTTCACCCCGGCCGCACACACTGGCGCATCGGGGAAGGCCCTCACGCCGGCCTTCGCCGTGCGACCGCCTCACTACGAAAATGGCTGTGAACCTGGGCTGACGGCGGCGACGCCTGGGATGTAGTCCTGTTACTGCTCTTACGAACAGGAGTGATGTTGCATCCCACGTCCAGGTCCTTCTGAAGCGGTCAGTTAGGGCCCACGACGCCCCCGTGTCGTCGAGCAGCTCGAAGAACAGCAGGCCCGCAGCAGCGTCACGGGCGTACAGAGCCGAATGGGCAGCGAGGACGACGAGGGCGTGGACGACCGAAGCGCGCTGTCGGTACCGGCCCGGAAGCTGCTCAAGCTCTCCACCCCGCGCAACCCGGCGCAGCTGGCCGCGTTCATCAACCTGCGCGTCCCAGCCCGAGCACCAGCACTGGCGGCGCGGCATCGAGGCTGCGGGCATCCCCTGTCGCTCCCGTGTAGCCGCATGTCCGGTAGCGGCGAGATCGTCCAGGATCGGATCAGCGCCGACCGGCGGCGGGACGAGCTGGAGGCAGCCGTCGCCACCAACTTCACGTAAGTGAGCCGTCGGCCCCGGGGAACTGCCCACGCCGGGTTGAACTGGAACGCCTACCGCCACGAACGAATGACGTCCCCCCAGAGCTTCACATTTCCTCCACGATGCCGCTATCGTCAACGGTTCAACAATCACCTCGGGGGAATCGTGACCAATCCATATGCGCCGCCGACAGCAGAACGACCGGCGCCAAAGTGGGCGAGGAAGCGCTACGTCGGTCCTGCCATCGCCATCGCCTTCTTCCTCGGTATCGGAGCCGGCGCCAGCGACAGCCAGCCCAAGGAAGAAGCCAAGACCGTTTCCGCCAAGCCCCAACCCACCGTGACTGTCACCGCCACAGAGACCGCCAGTGCTACGCCCGAGCCGGCTCCCACCGTCACCGAGACCGTCGAAGTCGAAGTCACGGAAACCGTCACTGCCGCACCCGCCTACGACAACAGCAGCGGCGGAAGCGACAGCAACGACAACACCAGCGGTGGCGGTGGCAGCGTCTACTACGAGAACTGCGCGGCAGCCCGAGCCGCTGGAGCGGCGCCTGTCCACGCAGGCGAGCCCGGTTACGGCCGCCACCTCGACCGTGACGGCGACGGCACCGGCTGCGACTGGGGATAGGCCGACAGCGCCTGCCCCGACTGGGGATGGGAGGAGGGCTGGAGGTGTTGCCGGCAGTGGCTCGCCGATGTCGGGGCTACGGAGACGACGACCAGGGCGCGGTCTAGGTGTTGCGGGACAGGACGTTGGTGACGTAGGCGATGCCCGTGAACGCAAGATGCTCCGACGGGCATCGGTCAGGTACCGTGCGGTGCATGTCGAGTCCTGAGTCAGACACGGTGGGGGCTTTCGGTCACGCCGTCAGCCCCGTGCACCACTGAGCTCGTAGCCCTGTCGTCGCGCCGCTTTCTGCGGTGGGACGTTGTGCTCGGGGCTGGCCGCGGTGACGAGATGACCTTCTCGTGCCTCTCCTCACCTCGGAGCCACTCGATGCCTCTCCCGCTGTACCTGCTTGCCCTGGCGGTCTTCGCTATGGGCACCTCGGAGTTCATGCTCGCCGGCCTTCTGCCGGACATTGCCTCGGATCTCGACATCACCGTCGGGACAGCAGGCTTGCTCACCTCGGCCTTCGCGATCGGTATGATCGTCGGGGCCCCCCTGGTGGCCGCGCTTGCCCGCAGCTGGCCCCGGCGCCCGGTCCTTCTCGGGTTCGTCCTCGTGTTCGCGGTAGCTCACGCCGTGGGCGCCGGCACCATGAGCTTCCCCGTCCTGCTTGCCACCCGGGTTGTTGCCGCGCTCGCGAACGCGGGGTTCCTTGCCGTCGCTCTGACGACTGCGGCCGGGCTGGTCTCACCCGACAGGAAGGGACGCGCGCTGGCCGTGCTGCTGTCCGGCACGACAGTGGCCACGATCGCCGGTGTCCCTGCTGGGGCGGTGCTCGGCACGGCACTCGGCTGGCGGGCCACCTTCTGGGCTGTCGCTGTCCTCTGCCTGCCTGCTGCTCTCGGCATCTTGAAAGGGATCCCCGCAGGACGTGCAGAGAATGAGGCCGTTGGTCGGCCGGCGTTGCGAGCGGAGCTGGCCCAGCTCACCCGGCCGCGGTTGGTCCTGATGATGCTGCTCGGCGCGCTGGTGAACGCAGCGACCTTCGGCAGCCTCACCTTCCTCGCCCCCGTCGTGACCGACAGCGCTGGGCTGGGCGAGTTGTGGATCTCTGTCGCTCTGGTGCTCTTCGGCACCGGCTCCTTCGTGGGCGTCACCGTCGCCGGACGGCTGTCCGACCGCAATCCCGGTCCGGTCATCGCGGTCGGCGGTCCGTTGCTGCTCATCGGCTGGCCCGCCGTGGCGGTGCTGGCCAGCAAGCCAGTCGCCCTGTTCACCCTCGTGTTCGTGCAGGGCGCGCTGTCCTTCGCGCTGGGCAGCACACTGATCACGCGGGTCCTCTACGAGGCTGCGGACGCCCCCACGATGGCCGGCTCCTATGCGACGGCGGCGCTCAACGTGGGTGCCGCCGCCGGCCCCGTTGTCGCTGCGACCACGCTCGGCACCGAAGCCGGGGTCCTCGGGCCGCTCTGGGCCAGTGGGCTTCTCGTCGCGGTCGCGCTGTTCATCGCGTTCCCCCTCCTCACCGTCATCGCGGCCGGCCGGAACACTGAGGTGCTGCGGTGACTCATGCGAACGCCCCCTTGAACATCGAGGGACGCCGACGGCTCGTGGAGCGCTGCCGCACGCGTCCGATCGCGCACGTCGCCGCCGAGGCCGGTGTCTCCCGCGCCTGTCTGTCCAAGTGGAAGAACCGGTACGACACCCACGGCGAGGCCGGGCTGCGGGACCGTCCGAGCGTCCCGAAGTCTTCACCGACCCAGATCCCGTCCGATGTAGTCGAACGGATCGAGCAGCTGCGGCGGGAGAACAAGTGGTCCGCCCGCCGGATCACCCTGGAACTCGCCAGCCGAGGCGTTCGGATCAGCGAGCGCACCGTAGGCCGGTGGCTAGCGCGCCTGGGCATCAATCAGCGCCGCTTCCTCGACCCCGACGGCTCGACCAACAGGCGCCCGAAACGGATTGTGGCTCGCTACCCGGGTCACATGGTCCATCTGGACGTCAAGAAGGTCGGCCGCATCCCAGACGGCGGCGGGTGGCGAGCCCATGGACGCGGGTCCGAGCAGGCCAGGGCTGCACAGCGCGCCAAGACCGGTGGCGCCAAGGGCGGGTACGTCTACCTGCACTCGGCCGTCGACGGATTCTCCCGCCTGGCCTACACCGAGCCCCTTGCCGACGAGAAAGCCACCACCACAGTGGCGTTCCTCAGCCGGGCCCGCGCGTTCTTCGACGCCCACGGCATCCACCGGGTCGTACGCGTAGTGACCGACAACGGCGCGAACTACCGCGCCGCGGCCTTCGCGCGCTCCGCCCTCTCGTGGGCCTCCCGCCACCAGCGGACCAAGCCCTACACGCCCCGGCACAACGGAAAGGTCGAGCGCTACCAGCGCATCCTCGCCGAAGAACTCCTGTATGCCAGGCAGTGGTCCTCTGAAGCAGCACGGGCTCGGGCGATCGCGGTCTGGAACGTCCACTACAACTACCACCGGCCTCACACCGCCACCGGCAACCGTCCTCCAGCCTCACGCCTCCACGTGAGCGTCACCAATGTCATGGCCAGCAACACCTAGGACTGCAACGATGCTTGCGGTGACGGGTGGACAAGTCAGGGGCTGTGTCCGCGTCGCTTGTAGTGGCTGGTGCGGGCCTGGTGTTGTCATCTTCGGCGCCAGGTCGACCAGTGCAGGATGTGCTCGACGGGTGTGGGCCGGCGGTGGGTTAGGCGGGCTCACCGCGACGCCTCTCCCCCCTCCCGGTCTTCGGCCTCTGAGGCGCATCTGGGACCGGTTATCCGGTGTGCGTTATCTGATTTCAACGGAGTAGAGGCCTCCGTCGAATTCCCATCCGTCGGTGCCTTCGCCGATGTCCTGCACGATGACGTCGTCGATGAAGTGGTCCTCGAACTCGTCGTCGGTGAAGTCGCCGGTCATCCAGAGGGCCTCGATCGGTGCCCAGTCGCCCCTGCTTCCGTCGATGCGCAGGGGCGCGGCGTGGGTGGTTCCGCGTTCGCGGCGGTCGGTGCCGGTGGTGACGTAGCCGCTGATCTCGTACTGGCCGCTTTTGATGTGGTCGGGGATGGGGTCGGCGGGGACGACAGCTACGTTCTCGTAGGCGGTGTGGATGAGGTCGCGGTAGCTGCGGCGGACGCTGTACTCGGGGTCGGAGAGCCAGTTGAGGAGAGTATTGGCGGTCACGTCGAGGCCGGCGTCCGCCAGGGCCTGGTGTCCGCGGTGTGTTCCGGTGAGCTGGGAGAGCTGGGCGTGCCAGTGCTTGGCGTTGTAGGACGTCAGGCGGTGGCGGGGGGTGACCTGGGCGCGCAGGAGGTTAATGAGGGCGCTGCCCAGGGAGTGGCCGCGGCCGGTGGGTCCCGCCATCAGTCGTCACCTTCGGGGATGATCTCGCCGGGCTGGATGAACTTGGCTTTGACCTCGCCGAATCCGGTTCCGATGCGGTAGGTGGTGGGTGGGGTGTCGTCGGGTGTCCAGAAGACGGCGGCGTCGACGTTGCGCAGGGCGAGGAGGGTGTGGCCTTCCTGGACGGCTTTGAAGGCGACGGTCCAGTGGCGGACGGATGCCTCGGCGACCATGCTCATGCGCCAGTCCGGTCGCCAGAACGGGGAACGCTGTTCGGGGCGCTTGGGCCACAGCAGGCGCAGGGCGATGGACAGCCGCGTCTTGTACGTCTTGTACGGTTCGCCGCCGGCGTCGACGAGTTCGGCACGTACCTTGCGGGAGGCCTCGTAGAAGGGCTTGAACAGGGACTCGTTGGCTTTGCCCGTCCAGGAGTCGTGGATGGACGGCATGGCGGCGAGGTGGCCGTCGCGGGCGAGCCTGGCCAGATGCTTGATGTGCGGGGTGGTGACCCACACGCGGCCGTGCTCGTCGGGCCGGTCGATGATCCGCCCCAGCGGGTGCGGCATGTCGGTGCGGGTCCACTGGGGGATGTCGATGAGGTAGATGCCGGCCTGGCTCTTGTCGAACGTCTCGAGCGGGCCGGTTTGCAGCAGTTCGTTCGGGGCCAGGGGGACGGTCGAGCAGGCCGACGGGTAGCTGCCGTTGCGGTCGATCAGGCACAGAACCCCCTCACCGAAGGAGGCCGGCACGTGGAGCTGGTCGCGGCGGCCCCGTTTCCCGTTGCCCCGGGTGAAGGGCACCCGCGTGCTGGTGACGTCGGGGTGGATCCAGCGCGGTTCGCCGTCCATGTGCTCACTGATCAGCGGCCAGGGGCCGCTGGCCCGGTCCTCGGTTCGGATGACCTTGACCGGATGCATCTTCGAGCGGCTGACAGCCTCCTTGAGGAGCTTCAGCGCGGGGAAGACTGCGCCCTCCGGCTTGTCCTCCTCGTCCCCCGGATGGATCTCCACCTCCCTCTCCGAACCCGCCTATTCGTCTGGGGAGTTGGCGGTGCCCGCGGGCGAGGCGATGGGGGCGGCCTGTCCGGGGCCGCCAGCGGAGTCGGCGGCGGCGTATGCGGCCAGAGCGGCGGCGAGACGGGCGCCCTCAGGGGTGTCCGGCAGCTGCGGCTGGACCGCGGCCACCTCTACAAGGGACGGCCCGAGCTCGGCGAGGGCGTGTCGATCGCCGTCGGCCAGCGCGGTGCGCAGCGCGGACAGCACGTGCGTGACGGCGGCCGGCAGGCCCTGGCGGGCACCGGACGTGTACGGAAGCGCCGCCTCGGCCACCTCCCGCTCCACCACGCTGCCCACACCCTCCCCAGGGCGGCCGCTGACCGCAGGGACAGCAGGAGGTGCACCGGCGTCGAGGAAGCGGGCGTGCAACAGATCAGGGCTCAGGAATGCCGACGAGATCATGCCGAAGTCGCGCTCCGCGACGCTCACTTGGACTTTGGGAGGGTCCTCAGCGGGGGCGAGTGTCAGGAGGACGTCGGCGTCCAGGAGCCCGAGTAGCCCGGGATCGTCACTGTCCACGATCGCGAGAACCGGCACGTGCAGAGCCCTCGCGAGGGAGGCCAGGACCTGAGAGGCGGCAGGAAGACGGTCGCCCGAGAGGGGAAGCCGGGCGTTGTACGCGGCCTGCATGCGGTCCACGACCACCAGAGCCAGGTCCTGAATGTAGGGGGCGGTCTCCGCGATCCCCTCGGCGGTCAGATCGCTTCCGTCGTCGATCAGCAGTGGCGCCTGCACCAGTTTCTGCGCCATCTTCTGCTCCTGCTCGGTGAGGCGGCCCTGCTTCAGGCGCGGGTAGTCGCCTCCGGTCTCCGCGGAGACGATGCGGTGCATGATGTCGGACCGATTCGGGCCGGAAGCCGCGTACAGGACCCGCTGGTTGTCCACGAGCGCGGTCTGCCGTGCGGCCGCAAGGCCCAGCAGGCTCCCGCCGACGTTCGGCGCGGCCGCCACCAGCGTCAGCCGCCCGGGCTGCAGGCCGCCGGTCGCCGCGTCCAGGCCGGGCAAGCCGAATGCGGGCCCGCCGGTCGGGCCGGAGGCGAGTACGGCGCCGATGGCGTCACCCAGCGTGGCGAGCCTGCGCGGCGCCCTGCCCCGGTTCTGGCCCTGTGGGCTGTTCACCGCACCTCCTGCGGGTACCGAGCTGGTATGGGCGGCCGCGCTGGACAAGGCCGCGCCTGACGAGGCGTCGACGGGGAGGAGCACGGCGACCGGGGTGCGGCCCCGGCGGAGCACTTGCGGCTGGCCCTCAGCGGTCTTGGTGAGAAGTTCGCCGAAATCCCTCTGCGCCGCACTCAGCGCGTGGGAGGGGAACGCGTCGGCCTTCCGTGCGGCTGGAAGCCGGTCGAGCGGAGCCAGCAGCACCCGCTCCCGGTGCTTGTGGATCAGCGTGGCGAGCCCCTCCGCTTCTGCCCGCCTCACCAGCGCGAAGAGATCATTCCGCGCCTCGGTGGCACTCACTGCACCTTCTGCGTTCGTCCGGCCCACTCACCCTCCTCAGCGTTTATCAAACCTCCACCATGGCAGATCTAACCGATTTCAATAGCCTTAGTCGTACAACTAAGGTGTCAAGTCACTCATAATTGATCTGCCTGTTCACACAACACCTGCCATCTGCGAGTGAGAGGCATCAAGCGTCCGTCCGCTACTCCCTGCAGGCGATGGGCCACCTCCGACATAAAGGGCCTTAGAGCTCATAGCACGATCATGGTGAGTCGCGGTCTAACCTCGTGGGGTGTCGCCCCTCGCGCTTACCTCTTCTTCGCACTCGTTGGCGTCTGCCGCCCTCGTCTACGCAGCACTTCTGAATGCGGAATCCTGGCCGTCGTGGTCCGCCTACGCAGACGTCGAGTGGGATGTTCCTGCGGGTGTCGACCGACCGGCACGCGTGGGTGACGTACGCACCATCAGTTCCCGCACCGGACGTGTGTGCTGCCGCGAGCGCGTCATTGAACTGGTTCCCGACCAGCGGTTCAGCTACCAACAGGCCGCAGGGCTGTTCGCATCGCATCGAGGGTCTGTGGACCTGGCCCGGGCCGCCCATGGAGGTACCGACATCACCTGGTCAGCGACCTACCCGCACTCCCTCCCGCTCTTGGACGTGCTCAGGAGACGGCGCTTGCAGGTTTGGGTCCACGATCTCGCGTCATACGCCACCTCAATCGTGAGCCGTAACTCCTGAAGCGCGATGTGAGTTCATGATCCTCGCTTCTTGAGGCGCCTCCAGCAGATCAGGCTGCAGCCCAATGAAACGAAGGCGTCGTGGAGTTCGAGGCGTCGTTCCCACCGGACGGCGAGGCGTTTGAACTGGTTGAGTAGGGCGAAGGTCTGCTCGGCGACGTAGCGGAGCTTGCCCAGGCCCTTGATGTTCAGGGCGCCCTTTCGGGAGATGACCGGCAGGATCCAACGGCGGCGCAGTTCCCGCCGTACGGTCTTTGAGTCGTACCCCTTGTCACCGAGGAGGGACTCGGGCCGCCGGCGTGGTCGGCCGAGCCGGCCAGCGACGGGTGCGATGCCGTCCACCAGAGCGAGCGTCTGGGTGATGTCGTTGACGTTCGCCGCGGTAGTGATGACGTGCAGCGGGGTGCCTCTGCCGTCGCAGATCAGGTGGTGTTTGCTGCCCGTCTTCCGCCGGTCGACCGGTGACGGACCGGTCGCTCACCCCGTTATGTTTTCTGCGGCTCCGCAATGGGGCCGCTGGCCTCCGGGCCCGGCATGGCTGTTGCCCCCTGTCGAAGGCATGACCTGGGGGGTGGTGTCACCGAGTCCGGGGGTGTTCGTCGGAGACGCTGATCAGAGGTCCGGCCACAGTCCGGTCCGGCGCAATGCCGGACAGTTCACGGGCGGCAGGTCTGCCTAACGTGGATGCGCGAGCACGACACCCGAGCCGAGGCCGGCACCGCCAACACCCTTTGGGATGGGGCACGATGTTCGAGATCGAAGACGTGGGCGTGTTCCTGGGCCTGGACGTCGGCAAGAGCAGCCATCACGGTCATGGGCTCACCCCTGGCGGGAAGACGGTCTTCGACAAACCACTGCCCAACAGCGAGCCGAAGCTGTGGGCCGTCTTCGACAAGCTGACCGCGAAGTTCGGCACCGTGTTGGTGATCGTGGACCAGCCCGCCTCCATCGGCGCCCTGCCACTGACCGTCGCCCGCGATGCGGGCTGCCAGGTCGCCTACCTGCCCGGACTGGCGATGCGCCGGATCGCCGACCTCTACCCGGGCGAGGCCAAGACCGACGCCAAGGACGCCGCCGTGATCGCGGACGCCGCCCGCACCATGCCCCACACCCTGCGCTCGCTGGAGCTGACCGACGAGATCACCGCCGAGCTCACCGTCCTGGTGGGCTTCGACCAGGACCTGGCCGCCGAGGCCACCCGCACGTCCAACCGGATACGGGGCCTGCTCACCCAGTTCCACCCCAGCCTGGAACGCGTCCTGGGCCCGCGCCTGGACCACCAGGCCGTCACCTGGCTGCTGGAGCGCTACGGCTCCCCGGCCGCCCTGCGCAAAGCCGGCCGCCGCAGACTCGCCGAACTGATCCGCCCGAAGGCCCCGCGCATGGCCACCCGGCTGATCGACGACGTCTTCGACGCGCTCGACGAGCAGACCGTCGTGGTCCCGGGCACCGGCACCCTCGACATCGTCATCCCCTCCCTGGCCGCCTCGCTGGCCGCTGTCCACACCCAGCGCCGGGCGATGGAAGCCCAGATCAACGCCCTGCTGCAGGCTCACCCTCTTTCCCCGGTCCTGACGTCGATGCCGGCGTCGGCGTCAGGACCGCAGCCGTCCTGCTGGTCACCGTCGGCGACGGCACCAGCTTCCCCACCGCCGCCCACCTCGCCTCCTACGCCGGCCTCGCCCCCACCACGAAGCAGTCCGGGACCTCGATCCACGGCGAACACGCACCCCGAGGCGGAAACCGGCAGCTCAAACGGGCCATGTATCTCTCCGCCTTCGCCTGCATGAACGCCGACCCGGCCTCCCGCGCCTACTACGACAGGCAACGAGCCCGCGGCAAGACCCACACCCAAGCCCTCCTCCGCCTCGCCCGCCAACGGATCAGCGTCCTGTTCGCCATGCTCCGCGACGGCACCTTCTACGAATCCCGGACACCGACGGACGTCGAACTCGCCGCTTAACCTTAGCGAGCCCGAACCACCCGAAACCCGACACAGGTGCCTTGACAAAAGACTGTGAGTCTTTACCTGGCTGGTCCGGGACCGGCTGGCAAGGTTGACGTCGGTCGCCCCGTCGCTGTCGTGACTCGTGACGAAAGTGGCCCCAAAGGGTGCCCTGCCTATGAACTGGGGGGGGTGAGCTGCCGGTCTGGTCTCACGCCCCGGGGGCGAGGCCTCCGGCCGGCACCACCGCGCCCGTCTCCCGTTCGTGCGACAGCACGGTCTCACGGAACGAGGCGACGACCGGCCGCAGATCGACGTGGTGCCAGACCGCCCACAGCTGGATGGACGCCTCGTACCAAGGCAGCGCGCGCACGGCCACGGCCTCGGTGGCGCCGCGCACCATGCTCTTCTGAACCAGCGCAAGACCGAGGCCGGAGGCCACCAGGCCGAGTGCCGTCAGGGGATCCGCGGCGTCGAGCCGGACGTCGGGAGTGAACCCCGAGGCCACGCACGAGGCGACGAATGTGTCCCGCCACGCCGGGTCACCCGCCCCCTCGACCGCGATCCACGGCTGCCCGTTCAGATCCTGCGCCGAGATCGTCTCACTCTCGGCCAGCGGGTGGCTTGCCGGAAGGGCCAGCAGCAGCGGATCCTCCAGCAGCGTCGCGGCCCTCAGCAGGGGGTCGTCGCGGTCCGGCGGCTGCGGCACCAGAGCGATGTCCAGGCTGCGCTGACGCAGTCCCTCGAACTGCTCGGCCGCGGCCATGCTGTACAACGCGACATGGATGCCGGGGCTCTCCTCCTGGAGCCGGCGCAGCGCGCCCGGGAGCACCCCGGTGTGCATGGCGTCGGCCACGTAGCCGATGCACAGCCCGCCCTCCTCGCCCCTGCCCAGCCGGCGGCCGAGGTTCTCCAGCCGGTCGGCGTGGCGCAGCAGCGCCTGGGCCTCGCTGAGGAAGGTCGCGCCGTCGCGGGTGAGCCGGATGCGCTGCTGGCTCCGCTCGAACAGGGTCAGGCCGAGGTTCTTCTCCAGCTGAGCGATCTGCCGACTGAGAGGGGACTGGGAGATATGGAGTTGCTCAGCGGCGCGGCCGACGTGCTCGGTCTCGGCCACGGTGACGAAGTAGCGCAGTTGTCGCAGGTCAAGCATGTAAGACCTCAGAGGACTCAAGTGTATCCAAGAGAGTCTTGGACAGTCTGAAGTCCCGATCCTAACGTCGAAGGCGAACGAACGGCGGACCGGCCGAAGGCCATGAGTCCGTCTCTTCCCCCTCCGCGAGGACCTTTCATGACCATCACCTCCCTGCTCCCGGGCCGCCTCGGACTGGGCACGGCCCCGCTGGGCAGCATGTTCCGCGACGTCTCCGACGAGGAGGCCGCCGCGACCGTCGACGCCGCGTGGGACCACGGCATCCGCTACTACGACACCGCCCCCTTCTACGGCGCGGGCCTGGCGGAGATACGGCTCGGCGACGCGCTCGCCGGGCGTCCCCGCGACAGCTACGTGCTCAGCACCAAGGTCGGCCGCGTCATCCTCGATGAGGTCGAGAACCCCGCGACCCGTGAACTCGGCGAGAAGGGCGGCCTGTTCGAGCACGGCCGCCCGAACAAGCTCGTGCACGACTGGACGGCCGACGCCACCAAGCGGTCCATCGAGGACAGCCTGCGGCGTCTGCGCACCGACCGGCTCGACATCGTCTGGGTCCATGACGTGGCCCAGGACTTCCACGGCGACGAGTGGCTCGCCGTCTACGAGAGTGCCCGTACCGGCGCCTTCCGCGTCCTTCAGCAGCTGCGCGACGAGGGCGTGATCAAGGCGTGGGGGCTCGGCGTCAACCGCGTCGAACCCATCGAGCTCACCCTCGAACTGGACGAGCCGAAGCCGGACGCCTTCCTGCTCGCCGGGCGCTACACCCTGCTGGACCACGACCGGGCCCTGCAGCGCCTGCTCCCCACGGCGGCCGACCAGGACGTCAGCCTCGTCGTCGGCGGCCCCTACAGCTCCGGCATCCTCGCGGGCGGCACCCACTTCGAGTACCAGGACGCGCCCGCGCACATCATCGAGAAGGTCGCGCGCATCAGGGAACTCGCCGAGCGGCACGGCGTCAGCATCAAGGCTGCCGCCCTGCAGTTCTCCCTGACCCACCCGGCGGCCGCCGCCGTGATACCGGGCGCGACCCGGCCCAGCCGTATCGCCGAAGACGTCGCAGCCCTCGACGAGACCATCCCCGCGGCGTTCTGGGCCGACCTCCGCGAGGCCGGGCTGGTCTCCCCCCTGGCACCCCTGCCCACCGCCTGACACCCCCCACCCAGGACAGGAGCATCCCCGTGGCCTCCACCACCGTTACCCTCGACGTGGCCGTACCCCCCGACCGGGTGTGGCAGCTCATCGGCGGCTTCGACGCGCTGCCCGACTGGCTGCCGTACATCTGCGAGAGCGTCGCCGCCGAGGGCGGCCGCGTCCGCCGGCTGCGCAATGAGGAAGGCGGCATGATCGTCGAGCGGCTCGTAGCCTTCGACGACGCGGCACGCTCGTACAGCTACGCCATCCTCGAGGCGCCGTTCCCGGTGACCGACTACCTCTCCACGCTGCGCGTGCGCGAGGTCCCCGGCCGGTCGGACGCGTCGCGCGTCGAATGGTCCGGGACGTTCACCCCCACCGGCGTCAGCGACGACGAAGCCGCCGCACTGTTCCACGGCATCTACACCGACGGTCTCGCCGCCCTGCACCACACCCTGTCAGGCTCGCCTGCCTGACGGCACCTCACTTCGAGGCGCCCGACGAGCGGCCCGCCAGGCAGCGCCTCCGCCCGGGCGGGCGGAGGCGCTGCCGCGGTGAGGTCCCACTCCACGCGACCGACCGCTGCCCCGTCAGCTCGCTTCTCCGCGGTGATGATCAGCGACGTTCCGGCGATCGTCGTGACCAGCCGGCCGCCCGTGCACAGTCCGGTCAGCCGGCCGACGGGCACGCTGCGCACCGCGACGGTGGCCACGATCCGGTCGAACCGCCCGAACGTCGCCGGCAGCGGCCCGGTCCCGTCGACGGCCTCCACGGTTGGTGCAGGCCGATCGTCGCGAGACGGCCACACGCCGCGTCCACCCGATACGGGCCGACGACGTCGATGCTCGTCACGGCGTCGGCTCCACTGGTCGCGATGAAGCACGACGCATCCGCTCACGCCGGCGTGCGCGCGGCCGCGGGAGGACCGGCCGGGCCGCGGCCCGGCCGTGAGGGGAGCACAGCGCCGGGCACGGCGGCGTCAGGCACTCGCGACGGTCGCGGTCACGGGCGTGCCGATCTCCACCGTTCTGCTCACGGTGCACAGTCGGTCGTGGGATGCCTTGACCGCGCGGGGCAGGATCGTGCGGGCGCGCTCCGCACCCTCGACGTCAGGAAAGGCAACGGTGAACGTGACCTGGAGGTTGGTCATGCGATTGCCTTGCTCGTCGCTGATCCTGTCGCCGGTGACCATCACGGAGAACTCGGTGGGCTCGGCGTGACGGCCGGTGGCGGCATCGACGTCGACGGCCGTGCAACCGCCGATCGCGGCCAGGAGAAGTTCCACAGGGGTGAAGCCGGTGGGCCCGATGCCGTCGGGGGAGGTGCCGAAGCCGATCGACTCGCCGCGGGTGTTGGTCGCGACGAACCGGCCACCGCTGGTGCGCTCGACGACCACGGAACGCTTCGAGTTTTCGCTCATGCACGGACACTAGTGGTTTGGGGTGTGACA
This sequence comes from Streptomyces sp. NPDC058985, assembly GCF_042740985.1. Lineage (NCBI taxonomy): Bacteria > Bacillati > Actinomycetota > Actinomycetes > Kitasatosporales > Streptomycetaceae > Streptomyces > Streptomyces sp. NPDC058985. The sequence continues at coordinate 24,107 of NZ_JBHYJX010000020.1, forward strand.
CAGCACGAGGCCCGGCCGACGGGCCGTGCGTGCGCCGTACGGTGGGACGCCGGCTCGTCGGGGCCTTCCCTCCTGCCCGTGCGGGACCGCCCAGGTGTCGGCGTCGTCCAGGTCAGTCGTCGTCCCGCCCGGCCAGCACCAACGGCAAAGAGTCCACCTCCCGGCCTCAGTGAGGCGGACCGGCATCGTCCAGGACCGCTGGTGGAGGTGGCAAGCCGGGTGCAGGTTGCCCGGGTCGTCGTCACCGGATGCGGCCGTCGCCGAGACGTGCAGCAGTCCCATCAGTCAGCGGTACGGCTGCGGTGCCTGAAGTACGGCAACGATGATGAAAGCCACCTGCCCCCACACCGGCAGGTCGGGCCGCCTCCGGGAGTTGCTGCGGGGATGTTCATGTCTGTTTGGTCCTTTCGTCTGACGGCACACGGCGTGCCTGCGTCACCAGGTGTACTTGACCATCGCGGAGCACCTGGGATTACTTGAGTACTCCGTTGAGGCTCCCGCAGAGGTGCCACCTTGCGTGCTCGCTGAGGCCCGGTAGAAGCCAGCCGAGCATTCAAGCTCGCCGCTCGCGCCGCTGTCGGCGTCGCCCTCGCTGCCTTCCGCTCCACCGCTGGCTCCGGGGCTGCCGGCCCCTTCGCCCCGCGCGGCCGGCCCTCAGTCCGGCAGGGCGTCTCTGAGCGCTTCGTCCAAGCGCCGCGCCAGTGCCCCGTCACTGGGCGGGTCGTCGGTGAAGAGGGCGCCCAGCTCGGTGGTGAAGGTCTGGGTGAAGGCGCCGTACAGCGGGGTGCGTGGGCGGTGCACCGCCTGCTGGAGGGCGGGGAGCAGGATGCCGCCGGCGTACTCCGGGCGGCCGGCCGCGTCGCGGGGCACGGTGTCGGCGCTCTCCCCGGTCGGCGCCGCCGAGGGCGTCGCCGTACCCACCGCGCACGTCACGGCGTCGTCCGTGTAGGCGGAGGTGCGCGTCGCCGCGAAGCCGGCGTCCAGCAGGCAGCGTTCGCTCTCCTTGCCGGTCAGGTACTCGATCAGGTCGGTCGCCTTGGTCCTGCGCTGGGACGCCGCGGTCACGGCGAGGTTCTGGCCGCCGAGGACGGCCCGCCCCGGCAACGCGGTCACACCGAGCCGGTCGTCGCCGGGGAACGACTGGTGCAGGGCGGGATACACGTACGGCCAGTGGCGCAGGAAGGTGGTGCGGCCCGCGGCGAAGTCACCGAGGGAGGCCGCCTCGTCGGAGTGGAAGGCGTCCGGGAGCACGTACGAGGCCTCGGTGCGACGGCGCAGCTCGCTGATGCCCTCGGTCAACTCCTCGACGGTGGCGGTGTAGTGGCCGTCTCCGCCGGTGAGCGTGAGGTCCGGAACGGCGGACGCGAACGCCTCCACGGCGTTGACCGTCCGCCCCTCGTACGCGGCGAGCTGGGTCGTCCAGCCCTTGTCGTAGCCGTCGGGCTTGTGGTCGCCGACGGCGTTGATCAGTGTCTTCAGTTCCGGCCAGTCCAGGCCGCCCGTCAGGTCGGTCTGCTCGACGTCGGCCTGGCCCAGGTGGTCGCGGCGGTAGTAGAGCAGGCCGACGTCGCTGTTGAAGGGGGCGGCGTACACGTTGCCGTCCCAGCGGGCGGTGCTCGCGACGGGTGCGATGACGTCGTCGTCGAGCAGCGACTCGGGCAGCGGGCTGATCAGGTCCGCGGCGGCGAACTCCGGGACCCAGGTGACGTCGAGGTTGACCACGTCGTAGGCGGCGCTGCCGGACTGGAGGGCGCCGAGCAGTTGGCTGCGCTGCTCGTCGGCGTTGCCGGGGAGTTCGACCAGTCGGGCCCGGTAACCAGTGCCGGCCTTCTCCTGCTCGGCGTTCCAGGCGTCGATGAGCCGCTGGCGGACGCCGTTCTTGCCGGTGACGTCCCGGCCGCTGGCGACCACGATGTCGCCGGGCACGTCGGCGGAGGGCGGCGTCGCGGGTCCGCTTCCGCCGTCGCCGCCGCCACTGCACGCGGTCGGCAGGAGCAGGCAGAGCGCTGCCGGCAGCGCCGCCAGGTGCCGCCGGGACCGTCGTCGCAGCTCTGCTCCGCGCATCAGGTCTCCCCCGTTCCGGTGCGCGCGACCTCGTCGTGGAGGGCGGCGCCGAGATCGTCGTCGGCGTCCAGGCACCGGCCGCCGCTGGCCTCCGAGATCCGGGCGTCCGGCTTCCCCGCGTCGCAGCCGCCGCCCTTGAGGGAGACCATCGCGACCGGCAGCCCTCTCGCGCGGGCGATGTCCAGGAGGCTGCCGAAGCCGTCGCCGGCGAGCCGGTCCGCGTCCTCGTCGTCGGTGACGAAGACGATCAGGCCGGGGCGTTCGTCGTCGGCGTCCCGGACCTCCATGGCGTCGAGCGCGGCCCGCAGCGCCCCGAGCGGGTCCGCCTCGGCGTCCCGGACCTGGGCCTCGCGGTCGATGGCGCGCTCGGCGTCCTTGCGGGAGTGCGGGCCGAAGGGGAGCAGAGGGTCGTACGTGTCCTCGCCTGCGTCCGACACCGCCCACACCGCGTACTCGTCCCGGTCGCCGAGCCCGCCCAGCGACTGTTTCAGCAGGCCCGGCCCACCGCTGGGCCCCTCCCACTGGCCGGCCATGGAGCCGGAACTGTCGAGCAGGAACAGCACGCGGCCGGGCCCGTTGGCGCCCCGGTAGTCCTCCAACGACGCCTCCATCGCGTCCCGTCCGGCGGACTCCGTCAGCGGCGACGGCGCCCTCAGCACCCCTTCGGCGACCTCGGTGGAATCCAGCAGGGCCCGGTTGCCGGTGGCCGCGCGGAAGCCGTCTTGGGCGAAGGCCACCCGGCCGCCCTCGCCGGTGAGCCACTCCCGGAATGCCTCCGCCTCACGGTCCCGGTCGGTCTCGTCGCGGTCGGCGCCCTGCCAGCGGACGCGGACGAAGACCGGCTCCAGCCCCGGTACGTCACCCGGGTACTGGGCCATGCGCGGGGTGCGGCGCGCGCTGTCGCAGCCGACTCCGCTCTTCAGGAGGAACTCGGGGACGAGGGCCGCGGTGCGGTTGTCGACGGCGTCGTCGTCGGGCAGCGTACACAGCAACTCGGCGGCGGTCGGAGCGGGCGGCCCGGACTGGGTGACCCGGTCCTCGGCGCGGCGGGGGTCAGGGGCGCCGGCCGCGCCCTGGGTGCCGTACAGGGCGATCGTGGCCAGCAGTCCGGTGTCGGTGAACTCCGGGTCGGGGCGGCGCACCGCCGCGTCCGCGTGCCGTGCGCGCAGGTTGTCGATCATCCGGGTGAGCGGGGGGCCGGTACGGTCGCCCAGCTCGTCGACGGCGATGCCCTGCGGGACGGCGAGCACGACGGGAGAGTACGCGAAGGGCTCCTGGTCGGCGTCCAGTTCGGCCACGGCGTCGGTGTCCTGCCCCGCGACGGCCCGGGCGGCGTCGGCGGGGGAAGCGGGTATCCACACGTCGGGCTGCGGGCCGACGTCGCGCTGCGGGTTGGTGTCGGCCTCGCGGGGTTCCTGCCAGGCACCGGTCTGCTTGCGCAGGGCGGTCACCGCGTCGGCGGCGCCCGCGCTGTAGACGGTGATGCCGCTGCGCCGGCAGTCGTCGCCGGTGGTGTTCGCCTCCGACGTCAGGTACGCGTCGGCTGTGGCCCGGACGGTCGGCTCCAGGTCGGGGTCGGTGAGCACCCGCAGTTCCAGGGGTGGCGCGCAGGAGGAGGGGCCGCCGCTCAGAACGAGGTGACGGTAGAGACCGATACCGAGGGCGGTCACGACCAGGACCAGCATGACGACGCCCCCGGCCACGAGCCGCCGCGTCCGCCGCCACTCCCGCCCTGTTCCGTCCTCGTCTCCCGTGTCACCCGCCCGCACACCGGCTTTTCCGCCGACGCCCTGGTCCTCCCGGAACCCGGACCCACCCCTACGACGGATCAACGCGCCCCACACTGAGCCCATGCCGCTCAGTCGTCCGGCCAGAACCGCACCGACCCGGCCGACGAGCCCGGGGGCGGGGTCGGGAGGCCCGGGCCCAGGGACGGGGGCGGGATCAGGCACGGGGCGAGGGGCGGCGGCGTCAGGCGCGGGCGGGCTTCCGGTCCCCCCTGCCCCGGCGGCGAGCAGCACGTCCATGCCGGGCTCGGCGCGGCTCTCCGGTTCCCAGGCGTCACCCCGTACCGTCCGGTGACCCGCGGCGGACATCCGAGCCCGCAGACCGTCCACGAGGGCGCCGAACGACACGTCGCCACCCGCTTCCAACAGCTTCACCAGTTCGGCGGTGAACGGCGTCGGCGTGTCGGGATCGCCCGCGTCGATGCGGTGATTGGGCTGCACGCTCATCAGCAGCAGCCGCCGTTTGTCGGGGGTCTGAGGGCGGACCCAGGCGGCGTTGCCGGCGAAGCAGCAGTCGAGGACGACCACGATCCGTCCGGCCGAACTCGCGGTGAGCATCGCTTGCGCCAGGCTGAACAGCACCGCGCCCGGGAAGACCGCGTGCCCGCCCGCGACCACGCGTGCGTTGCGCATCTGCAGGAACAGCTCGTCGCCCGCGTTCGGTATCGCCCCGTGCCCGGCGAAGTACAGCAACAGGACGCCGTCCGCCTCGTTTGCGGCCTTCCAGAGCTCCTGGTCGAAGGTGCCCTGGTCGGGAGAGCGGCACACCGTGATCTCCCGCTCACCGAACACACCGCCGCGCCGCAGCGCCTCCGCCAGCCGGTTCAGGTTGTGTTTGACCGCGGGAAGGTCGCCGGGCACGCCGTCCGGCGGTGCCGTGTTGTCGTACTCGGACACTCCGACCAACAGCGCCCGGTTCGCCTTCCCCCGCGGGTCGTAACCGGTCACCGGGCGCCTACCTGTCGTCGGGTTGCACCGGCTCGACGCGCACCTGGGGCGGATCGCCTTCCTCCACCGCACGGCGGTTGGCCTGCCATGCCTCCACGGACCGTCTGCACTGGTCCACCACGCCCTGGAACAGCGCGCCCGCGGCGCCCCCGAGCACCGCCACGACGATGTCCATGCCGGTGCCCATAGGGGTACCGGCCTCGTCGGTCCGGCTCTGCTCGGTGATGCGGAGCTGGTCGATCCGGGCCAGGTCGGCGAGCGGTTTCTCCCGTTCCAGCCACTTGCGCAGGGCGACGATGTCAGTCGCCCTCTCAGTTCCGTCGAGCCGGATCCGGATACCGCGCGTCACCACACCGTCCCCCTCAGCCATAACTCACCATCATGACACCGCCGTTGCGCGCAGGCGAGGGTCCGTACGCCGCTGCCGTGCCGCCCACGCGGGGAGCGCACGCCGTCCTCGCCCCCCGGGACTACGTCTTTGGTGCCGGTCCGGCCGGGACCGTGGTCCGATCCGCCGGGCACCGACGACGGTTAGCGTCCCACCATGCGTATAGGACTACTTGGCACCGGCAACGTCGCCCGAGCACTGGCCCACGGATGGAGGGACGCAGGACACGACGTGCTCCTCGGTTCGCGTCGGCCCGAGGAACGGAGAGACCTTGGTCTCCCCGTGGCGGACCTGAGTGAGACAGCCGCCCACGCAAAGGTTCTGGTCAACGCCACCCCAGGGGCCGTTTCCGTGGAACTGCTGCGCTCCATCGGCGCGCCGGCGCTGGCCGGCACCGTGCTGATCGATGTGGGGGTCGGCCTCTCCGACGACTTCACCGAGCTCTCACACCCCAACAACAGCCTGGGGGAACAGATCCAGGAAGCGTTCCCCCTGACCCCCGTCGTCAAGACGCTCTGCACCATGGACTCCACCGTGATGACCGCCCCGGACGCCCTCGACGGCCCGAGCACCGTCTTCCTCTCCGGCGACGACGCCGAAGCCAAACGGACCACCGCCCGCCTGCTCGACGACCTCGGCTGACCCCCGTCATCCCAGCTGGACATCGGCGGCATCACCACCACACGCGGACAGGAGCACTTCGCCCTGCTCTTCATGGGCATCGCGGGCGGTCTGGGCGCCCACACGTTCAACATCAACGTGGTCACCCGTCCCTCTGCCCAGGGCCAGCCGTCCGTGTGATCCTGGATGGCTCCTGGACACTACGGCTCAGCGATAGCCTGCGTCATCATGATGCGCGCTTGGATCCTGCCAATGGTGTTCGTGCTCTGCGGCTCGGCCGTCGCGATACGGCCGGCCCTCACGGGGGACGCCGGCACTGCCGCGACGCTCCTGCTGGCGTTCCTGGGACTCGCCCTCGTGCACTCGCCCCTCGTCTTCCCGAGGTCGATCGGTGCGCGCGAGGCAGGACGCCGCGCCGCGGTCGACGGTCGGCCGGTCGTCTACTGGCGGCCGGGCTGCACGTACTGCATACGGCTGCGCTTCCGGCTGGGCCGCAGCGGCCGCCAGCTGCACTGGGTCAACATCTGGCGCGACCCTGCGGCAGCCGCAGCGGTGCGGGATGCCAACGACGGCAACGAGACCGTGCCGACCGTCGTCGTGGCGGACCGCCCGCACACCAACCCCGCTCCGGAATGGGTGCGCGAGCAGCTCAAGCATTCCGCATGATCGGAAGCCTGGTGGCCCGCGGCCTGTCGTCGCGTCGCAGGGTGTGCCGACTATCGTGACTCTCGGGTGGCCCACGGCCACCCGCCCATCGGGGAGAGCAAGGAGAGCCCATGCGATCGGCATCGTCTCCCGGCGACTCGGCGGCAGGTCTCACCAGGCGGCGCTTCGCCCGGATCGCCACGCTCGGACTGGTCGCCGGTGCCGGAGCGCCCGGCGCTGCTTCGGCCGCCGCCACCGCCGAAGGGCCCGGGCAGGTCCACTACGTCCGGGCTCGGGCGCTGGCCGGCAGCGACCCGGTCCTGCTCGCCCTTGCCCGGGCGCTGACGCCGGGTGTCGAGCTTCCCCGACCGCCCTCACCGGCGCCGGTCAAGCTCTTCGACAACCTGGTCATGCTGAGCGCGGGTTGGGTGTCGGCCATGGCCGTGCTGACCGACGAGGGCATCGTCCTGATCGACGCGCTCACCTCCTCCGCGGAGGCCGAGGCCGTCGTCGTGGGCGGGCTGCGGGAGGTGGGTGCCTCCCCGGAGACCATCAGGTACGTCGTCGTCACCCATGGCCATGACGACCACTTCGGCGGCGCCCAGTACCTCGCCGACCGGTACGGCGCACGCGTGCTGATGACGCCGGCCGACTGGGATCTCGTCGCCCGCGCCGACCCGGACCACGCTCCCGCGCGGGACTTGGAGATCGCGGACGGCCAGTGCCTCACACTCGGAGACACCGGCATCCGGCTGCACCACACGCCTGGCCATACGGCAGGCACGGTGTCGCCGATCATCCCCTTGCGCGCGGGACGCATGCGCCATACGGCCATGCTGTGGGGCGGCACGAATCCGCCCGCGGGCCTCGCGGAACTTCGGTCCTACCGGGCGGCCGTCCGTTCCTTCCGGGCACGGATGCGGGAGGCGGGTGTTGACGTGGAACTCTCCAACCACCCCAACGACCACGGGCTCCAGCGTGCCGAGCAGTTGCGGCAACAGCCGGAGGGGGTCAATCCGTTCGTACTCGGCCGGCCCCGTGCCCAGCGCTACATGGCGGTGATGGACCTCATGCTCCGGGGCAGGATCGCCGACGCCTACGGCACATCCCGCAGGAAGTGACCCGGCGGAGCCGGCTGACCTGTTCGGGTACGGGCGGGTCGTTTCGATCGCTCGGGCCGTATCACGGCTCCACCCGCACGAAAGCACGAACCGGAACATCGCAGCGACAGCGGCCGGCACCACACCCCGGCCCCCTACACGTCCGATGCCCGCTCATCCAACTCCGCCAACCCGCCCTCCCAACGCTCCCGACGCGCTCCGTCGGACTGCTCCCACCAAGGCGTACCGCGCTCCCCCAAAGCAATCTTCGCCCGGTTCACCCGCGCACGCGCCGCCTTCTCGGCCCGCGCGTCGCTCGTAGCGAGTGCTTCGCGCACCGCACGCCGAGCTGACATCAAATGGCTCCGAAGGCGGGCCGCGGCTTCCTCCGGGATGGAAGGGTCGGTCGCCCGCCACTTCCGCCCCCGGATGACGACGAAATGCCCATCAGGTGTCCGTTCCGGTGACTGGTCCGCCTCCATGGAACCGATTCTGCCCACCAGAGCCCCACGGCGCAGAACGGAACGCGGCAACGTCCGGGGCACGGCCCCGGTCAGCCGCCGAGGCTCGCCGACACCGCATCCCCGTTCTGCGCCTGCCAGGAGCGCTCTGCGAGCACCGTGGCCAGTTCCCGCTCCTTCTCGGTCCACAGCAGCGTCGTACCCACCCGGGTCTGGGGCACCGTGCCGGGGTCGCCGTTGAAGCCGGACGTACCGAACCGGGCCTCATGAGCGGTAGAGGTCGTTCATTTTCACGGCCGTCGGCCTGCGCGCCGCCACCGCAACCGGGGAGCAGCAGTGCCGCCACGTGCCCGCTCCCCGGGATCGGAGCTGTCGCGAACGCGGGGGCCGCCTACGGCCGTGGCACGGAGCCGGGCCGGGTTAAAGTCGAGAGGTCGCGAAAAACGATGTTCCGCCGGCCCGCCGCTGGACATCGCGCACACATCGATTCAGATGGTTCTGATCGTTGAGCGTCTCCTTGCCGGGACCGGGCCTCTGCCCCCTCCCGGCGCCGACCGTCGCCGGCAGTGCCGGCATCAGGGAGCGCAGCATGCAGAAGACCATCGCCGTCGTCGGAGCGGGACTGGGCGGGCTGACGCTCGCCCGGGTGCTTCAGACTCACGGTGTCCCCGCGACCGTCTACGAGGGCGAGGCTTCGGCGACGAGCCGGGGGCAGGGCGGCCTGCTCGACATCCATGAAGAGACCGGTCAGGCGGCGCTTCGGGCGGCCGGTCTGTACGACGAGTTCCTCACCTTGGTCCGGCCGGGCGAGGACGCCAAGCGTGTGGTGGACCGCCACGGCACGATCCTGCTCGACAAGCCCGCGGACCGCCGTTCCGTCCGTCCGGAGGTGGACCGTGGCGAACTCAGGCGGCTGCTCATCGACTCGCTGGCGCCGGGGACGATCAGGTGGGGGCACAGGCTCGACTCGGTCCGGCGCCGGCCGCGGGGCGGGTACGACCTCACTTTCGCTGCAGGGCGCGCCGCACGTGCCGATGTCGTCGTCGGCGCCGACGGTGCGTGGTCGAAGGTCCGTGCGCTGCTCACGCCCGCCGCACCCCGTTACAGCGGAACCTGCTTTGTCGAGGTCGCCCTCGCCTCGGGCGGCCGGACCCGTCAGGCGAGTGTGGCCGCGATCGGCAGCGGCACGCTGATGGCGGTCGCCCCGGGCAAAGGCATCATCGTGCACCGCTACGCGGACGGGCAGGTGCGCGGATACGTGGCGCTGAACAAGTCCGAGGAGTGGATGAGGTCGATCGACTTCAGCGATCCGTCCGCCGGCCTGCGACGCGTCGCCGGCGAGTTCGACGGGTGGTCGTCGCAGCTGACCGCCTTCGTGACGGAGAGCGACGCCGAACCGTGGCTCCGGCCCATCTATGCCCTTCCCGTCGGACTCAGCTGGGAGAGGACACCCGGCGTCACGCTCGTCGGCGATGCCGCGCACCTGATGTCGCCCTTCGCCGGCGAGGGCGCGAACCTCGCCATGTACGACGGTGCGGACCTGGCGGGTGAGTTGGTGGGGCACAGCGACGTCGAGGCGGCGCTCACCGCCTACGAGGAGCGGTTGTTCCCGCGCGGCGGCGATGCTGCCGACCGTTCGGCGCGGAATTTGGAGACCTTCTTCGGCCCGGAGGTACCTCGGAGCGTCGTCGCCCTGTTCGATCGCTCGTAACGTCTCCGGCATGAAGCGCGCTCGTCGAGGCCCGCGGCTCCGCCCTCCGGGCGTAGCGGGTCGGGCTCTCGGGCTCCCGGCCCGCGCGGGGGCGGGAACGGGTTCTCCGGCGCGCCGGCCGGCGCGTGGCCTGGGCTCCTTCGGGCGAACGGCCGGGGTCGACCGCGTGGCACCGTGTTCCCGGTCGCCGCGCGGGCGAGCATGGGCCGACCCACTCCTCCCCCGCACCGAGGCGACGCGATGTCCGAACCCGCCGACCACGTCCATTCCGCGAGTGCCGCCCCGCGGCGGGGTCTGCCGCCCAGGACCGCCGAGCGGTGGTTGTTCCGCGGCATCTACGGCCTGGTCCTGGCCAGCGCCCTGGTGGCGGCCCTCGACGTGCCGGGTGAGGTCGCCGACCCCGGCGAGGACGCGCTGTGGGTGCTGCTCACCGCGCTGGCGTCGAGCGCCGCCCACGGCTACGCGCATGTGATCGCCCAGCGTGCGGTCGCCGAGGGCCGGGCGAGGCCGAGCAGGCTGCGTGCGGTGCTCGCCGAGTGGCCCCTCGTCGCGGCGGCGCTGCCCACCGTGTGCCTGCTGCTCGGCGCGGTGGCGGACTGGTGGTCCGAGGAGACCGCCGCGGACGTCGCCCTGCTCTTCAACACCGTCGCCCTGTTCTGCCTCGGCATCTCGGCCGCCCGTACCGCCGGGCTCAGGTGGGCGTCGTCGCTGCGAGCGGGGTTCATGGACATGCTGATCGGCGTCGTGATCATCGGTGTGTACGCGCTCGTGGAGTGACGGGCCGGGCCTGCCCTTCGGTGGCCTGTGTCACGTGGTGGGACGCCGCAGGCGAGCAGTCGCCGGGTATGAAAGGCCCATGACCGGATACGCGGCTGGGATGAGCAGCATTTCCGGAAGAACGTCGCCGGGTGAGGGCGGGTTCCCCGCCACTGCCGCCGCGCGCGAGCCGTCCGCCCGTACGGTTCCGGCCGTGAGTGCGGCCCCCATGCAGCCCCGGCGGGACGGCGAGGGCAGCCTCGCACACGTCGTGGAGACCCTGCTGGACAAGGGTCTGGTGCTCAACGCCGACATCATGGTGTCGGTCGCCGGTGTCGAGCTGCTGGGCATCCGCCTGCGGGCGGCCCTCGCCTCGTTCGAGACGGCGGCCCGCTACGGGCTGGAGTTCCCCTCCGGCACGGACACCGAGACCGCCGCGTGGCGGGAGACGCGCGAGGAGAAGGAGTCCTGCCCGGCGTGCGGCAAGCGCGCCCCCGTGGAGCAGTTGCTGAACCAGTGGTGCCCCTGGTGCGGCTGGCGCAGTGCGCAGGCGCAGCTGCGGGAGGCGTCCGGCCGGGCCGCCGTCGTGGGCCGTGACGACGCGGCCGTGGAGGGTGGCGGGGACGACGCAGCCGACGACGGTGACCGTGAGGGCGACGGCAGGCGCACCCGGCGCTCCGCCGAGCGGGAGGCCGAGCCGCGTGGCGAGTGAGCAGCCGCCGATGCGCCCCACCCGGGAACCGCGGGTGACCCTGGACGACTTGGTGGAGGTACTGCTCAACAAGGGCGCCGTGCTGCACCTCGACCTCATCGTCGCCGTCGCGGACATCCCGCTGATCGGCGTCTCGGTGCGGGCGGCGATCGCGGGGATGGAGACGATGCTGGAGTACGGCATGATGCGCAACTGGGACGAGGCCACCAGGGAGTGGGCGGAACGTTCCGCGGTACCCCGCGGCCTCGGGCTGCGCGAGGACGAGAGCGTCGTGCGGCGGATGGGCGGCGGCCACCTGCTGACCGGCGGCGTCTACCACGGCTGGCGGCCCGGCACCGTCTACCTCACCGACCAGCGCTTGGTCGTCCTGCGCGACGAGCCGCGGGAGGTGCTCTGGCAGACGGACCTGGACGCCGTACGGGACGTGCGGCTGAAGCCGGAGGAGACGGTGGGGGGCGAGGAACGGCTGCGCCTGGAGGTCGCGTTGGCCGACGGCCGGCGGGAGCTGCTGTCCGCGCGGGAGCCCGAGAGCCTGCACGACCTGCTCATCCGCTCCCTCGCCGGGAGTCTCGGGCCGTCGCTGTCGCCCGGTGTCGTCGAGGAGGAGCCGCCGCTCGCCGACGGGCACCTGTGGTACGAGGAGCCGCGCAGGTCCGGTCCGATGTGGCGGGGCGGCCGGGCACGGCTCACGGCGGACCGGCTGACCTGGAAGTCGCCGGTGGACGGCCGGCCCGCACTGGTGCTGTCCACGGCCGAACTGGCGGAGGTGAGCCGGGCACCGGGGTACGGGCCCGGGGGCGGGGGGAGCGTCCTGCTGCTGCGCACCGTCGGCGGCGACGCGTACCGGCTCTCCGCCGACGACCCGGCGGCCTGGATCCGGCGGTTCGAGTCGGTCGGCCGGACGGCGGCGCCCGCGTGAGCGGCGCCGGCGGGAACGTGACAGTGACGCGGAGGAAGAAGGGGACGACATGCCGTTGACCGTCGACGAGAACAGCCTCAAACAGGGAGTGCTGTCCCTCGTGGTGACGTTGGTCGAGGTCATCCAGGAGGCGCTGGACCGCCAGGCCATGCGCCGTATCGAGGGCGGTGACCTGAACCCGGAGGAGTCCGAACGCCTCGCCGACGCCCTGCTGGAGCTGGACGAGGCGATGGAGCAGATCAAGGAGGACCACGGCATCGTCGCGTCGGTCGCCGATCTGCACCGCGGTCTGGACGAGGTGGTCGACGACGTCGTGGACAAGCTCATCAACCCCCAGCGCTGGGCGGAGGAGGCCGGGCGATGACCGAGGACAGCGCGCTGTACGTCTACGCCCTGCTCCCCGACCGGCCGGGCGCCGCCGACGGCGTCACCGGGCTCGACGGACGCCGGCTGCGGCTGGTGCCGGTCGTGGGGACCGCGTTGGCCGCTCTGGTGCACGACGCGGCGCCGGAACCCTTCCAGGGCGACGACGACCAGGTGCGCCGCTGGGTGGCCGAGCAGAGCGAGGCCGTCACCACGGTCTGGGAGCGCACCGGCACCCTGCTGCCGATGACCTTCAACGTCCTGGTGGCCGCCGACACGGCGTCAGGACGGAGCGCCGAACAGCGGCTCGGCGACTGGGTCAGGGACCAGCGGGACGAGGTCACCGGTCAGCTGGACGCACTCGCCGGACGCTGCGAGCTGCGGGTGGAGGTCGCCCTGGAGCGCGGCGCGGGCGGTGAGACGGGCGCGCAGGCGACCGCGGACACGCGGGAGAGCGAGGGCGACGGACGGTCCCCGGGCATGCGCAGGCTCCTGGCCAAGCAGCGCGAGCAGCGGGAGAAGAACACCGCCGGGCAGCTCGCGGACACGCTGCACGCCGGACTGCGCCGTCAGCTTCTTTCGGTGGCCGAGGACCTGCGCGACCGCGGACCGGCCCAGCGCACAGCGGGCGAGACGGCCGTCCTCTCCGCCGCTCTGCTGGTACGCCGGGAGGACATCGACGCCGTGGGCGCCGTACTGAGCGAGGCCCGGGCCGGCGAGCCCGCGCTGCGCATCCGCTTCCTCGGTCCCTGGCCGCCTTACTCCTTCACGGAGACCCGGCCGCACGAGCCGGCGGAACGGGCGGCGCGCTGAGGTCCGGCGCCGCGTAGGCGAGCGAGGCGCGGGGCCCGCACCTCCACGTGCGGCGCACGGTGGTGGCCTACAGTCGCCGTGCAGCGCATCAGCCGTCTCACTCTCGCGGAGGTCCCGCATGTCCCCGTCCTCCCCCGGGCCGGCCGACGCGGACACGTACGTGGCCGTGTGTGGCCACACGCACCTGTTCCCGGGTGCCCGGTGCCGTGTCCAGGGCCTGCCCGATCCGCGGGGCTTCGCGGCGCGGCCCACGCCGATCGACGTGGACGTGCGCTTCTCCGACGGTGTGATCGCGGACGCGCGGTTGTCGACGGACGGGCCGGCAGACCCCGTGCTCACCGTCGCGGCCTACACCACGGGAGCGGGGACCTCGATCGGTGTACGAAGCTGGATCGTGCGCGGCACGGCCCTCGCGGGCGGCGAGGTCGAACTGATCCTCGGCGGTGCCGCGTCGGCCTGATCTCCACCGGGGGCCGGACCGGTGTGGGCCGGCCGCGGACCGTCCCTACCGGACCGCCGGCAACAGGGCGGAGGAGTCCGGTTCCGGGCCGGTGTCGAAGCCGCCGACGACGGTGAAGCGTTCCAGGTCGACGACGGCCACGCTGTTGGTGCCCAGTTGGGACACGTACGCCAGGGGCCTGTGGGGGTGGAAGGAGACGGCTGCCGGGATGCCGTCGAGTTTCAGCGAGCGGATCGGGCGCAGGGCCGTGCTGTACAGGGTGATGGTGTTGGCGGCGATGTCCGTCGCAAGCAGCCGGTCGTCGTCGACGGTGTAGACGCGCAGCGGGTCTCCGCCCACCTTCCGGCTCCGCCGGACCTTCATGGTCCGCGCGTCGACGGCGACCAGGGCGGCACTCTTGCGTGCGCCGACGAACAGGGTCTTCTCGTCGCGGCTGAGGCAGCTGCTCTCGGGCAGTTGGCCGGGGGTCACCACGAGCGGCGGGGCGGAGGCGTCGTGGGGGCGCACGAGGCTCACCGTGTGGGACAGGAGGCCGGTGACATAGGCACGTTCGCCGTCACCGGTGAGGGTGAACAGGTGGGTCTTCACGCCGTGCGCGGGTACGGCCCGCGTCGGTGCCCGGTCGGTCGTCGGCGTGTCGAAGCCGAGCAGCATCGCCTTCTCCTCGCTGAGCGCGTAGAGCCGGTCGCGGTCGTCGATGCCCATGCCGTGGACGCGGTTGAACGGCCGGGTGTCGATCGTCCGGGCGAGGGTCCGCTCGGCGAGGTCGATGACGAAGACCGCGGCGCCGCCCTCGCCGGCCGTGGCGGACATGCGCACCCCGTAGTGCCCGACGTACGCGAACCGCCGGCGGGAGTCGACGACCATCTCGTGCGGGTAGTCGGGCAGTGCCACCCTCCGCAGCAGCCGGCCCGACGTCGTCTCGTAGAAGCCGACCGCGTGGCCGCTCTTCTCCACGACCACCAGCACGTCGCTCCCGGCCGGCCCGGGCGCGCCGGCGGCCGACGTCGACACACCGGACGCCAGTGCCCCGGCGCCCGCTGCCATGATCACCGCGCGACGTGTCGCCACAGTCCTTCACCCCGTTCTCTGGGAGGTCGCCGTCCGTCCCGCGAGGCGCCGCGGCCCCGCGCGTCCGCCAACGAGCCTCCTGTGCCCGGTGGATGAGGTCAACCGGCTTGCGCGGCGTGTCTCCGGTCAGCCATTGGAGGCCGACGCCGCCACGGCCGCGTTCTGGCGGTGCTGGAGCGAGACGGCCACCAGGCCGGCGAAGACCTGGAGGGAGAGCGGCACGTCGGTGAGTTCGGCGGTCAGGCCGGTGCCGAAGCGGCTGCGCCGGAATTCGCCCAGCACGCGTGTGCCCTGGACCAGTTGGCGGTTTCCGCGCAGGGCCGACTGGCGGGTCAGCTCGTACTCGCCGCCTTCCCCCGTGACGAGCCACCGGCGGCCGGACCGGTGTGCCTCGGCGCGGACCGTCTCACCCGCCAGCATTTCGAAGGACCGGCCCCACTTGCCGGAGCGCAGCTCGAAGGTCTCCCCGGCCACCTCGACCCGTCCGCCGGACTTCCACGTGTGCGCGGACCATCGCGCGACGGGCGCGCCGTCCGACAGGATCCGGTAGGTGCGCCCGAAGGCGCGTTCCCGTTTGATCTCCAGCATGAGGCACTCCCTGGGTGGGCGTCGGTGCGAGTGTGGTCCAGCGTCCGTCACCTTCCCGGACGGCCTCCAGGAATGCGGTGCTCGCCAGGGCGACTTGCCCCTGACACTGGTGTCAGGTCCTGGCGTGGGGGCGTCGGCGCTCGCCGATCATGTGCACCGTCGGAGTCACGGCCGGTCCGGGCCGCCAGGAGAGGCAGTACGTCATGCGCGCAGTCCGCTGTCACGCGTACGGCGGTGTGGAGACCCTGGTGGTCGAGGAGGTGCCGGAACCCCACCCCGGGCCGGGCGAGGTCCGGATCCGTGTCGCGGCGGCCGGTGTCAATCCCGTCGACTGGAAGGTGCGGGCCGGCACGGTGCGGGAGGTGCTGCCCGTCGACCTGCCGGCGATTCCCGGGCGCGACGCCGCCGGTGTGGTCGACGAGACCGGTGAAGGTGTGCGGGGTGTGGCCGTCGGTGACCGGGTCTTCGGACTGGGCGGCGTCACCGGGGCGACGGCGGAGCTGGCCGTGCTGTCGGCCCGGGCCCCCGCGCCGGACGCCTGGACCGACGAGGAGGCCGCCGGCGCCGGACTGGCGTCCGTGACCGCGCTGGGCGGGCTGAACGCGCTGGGGCCCCTGCGGGGGGCGCATCCTGCTCGTGGAGGGCGCCGCCGGCGGGGTGGGCAGTGCCGCGGTCGAGTTCGCGGTGGCCCGGGGTGCCACGGTGATCGGGACGGCCGGCGAGCGCAATCACGCCTTCCTCGCCTCTCTCGGAGCCGCCCCCACCACCTACGGGTCCGGCCTCGCCGAGCGCCTGGCCTCGCTGGCTCGGTCGGCGTCGACCTCGTGCTCGACCCCGCCGCCTCCGGCTCCCTGCCCGACCTCGTCGCGATCGTCGGCGACCCGGCTCGTGTGGTGACGGTGGCCGACCACATCAACGCGCGACGGCTGGGGTGCGTGCGGCCAACACCGAGAACGACCCGCGGCGGCGAAGGCGATCCCGTGCGCACGAAAGGGCGTATCGCTCCCGCCGATGCGTCGCAGGCCGTCGCACGGGGAAGGGCGGCGTCCCGGCCGACGCCGCGCCCACTGTGCTCCTGTGCCGCCGCGGATCAGACGAAGGCGCTCTCCCCGGTGATCGCCTTGCCGACGATCAGGGTGTTCATCTCCCGGGTGCCCTCGAAGGAGTAGATGGCCTCGGCGTCCGCGAAGAACCGGGCCACGTCGTAGTCCAGGACGATGCCGTTGCCTCCGAATATCTCCCGCGCCCAGGCCACCACCTCCCGCATGCGAGCGGTCACGTGGGCCTTGGCCAGGGAGGAGTGCTCGTCGCGGAAGGTGCCCGCGTCCTGCAGGCGGGCGAGCTGGAGCAGCAGCCCCCAGCTGGAGGTGATGTTGGCCAGGCTCTTCACCAGGAGGTCCTGGACGAGCTGGAAGCCCGCCAGGGGCCTGCCGAACTGCTCCCGCTCGGTGGCGTAGCGCAGCGCGAGTTCGTAGGCGCCGATCATGACGCCGAGGGCCTGCCAGGCGACGCCGCTGCGCGTGGCGCGCAGAATCTCCGCGACGTCGCGGAAGGACGACACGTTCTGGAGGCGGTCGGCCTCGGGCACCCGTACGCCGGTGAGGGTGACGTCCGCGTTCTCCACGATGCGCAGCGACGTCTTGTGCTCGATCCGCGTGGCCTCGAATCCCGGTGTCCCCTGCCCGACCACGAAGCCCTTGACCTGGTCGTCCGCCACGTCACGGGCCCACACGACGACGTGGTCGGCGAAGGTGGCGTTGCCGATCCAGCGCTTCTCGCCGTCGAGCACCCAGGTGTCGCCGTCGCGCCGGGCGGTGGTGTGCATGCCGGCCGCGATGTCGGAGCCGTCGAGCGGTTCGGTCAGCGCGAACGCCCCGACCGTCTCCATGGTCGCCATGCCGGGCAGCCACCGGTCGCGCTGTTCCTGGTCGCCGCCGGACTGGACGGCGTACATGGCCAGTCCGTTGTGGACGCCGAAGAAGGTGGCAACGGAGGCGTCGACGCGGCTCATCTCCATGGCCATCATGCCGGTCAGCAAGTGGGAGGCCGCGGGGCCGGGTTCGCCGTATCCCTCGTAGGGCAGGCCGACCAGTCCACTCTCGCGGAAGCGGTCGATCAGCTCTCTGGGGAACGTCCCCTCGGCCCAGTGCTCGGCGACCAGGGGCTGGACCTCCTCCCGCATGAACGCCCGTGTCCTCGCCAGGACCTTGCGTTCCTCCTCCGACAGGGCGCCCTCGAAGTCGTAGAAGTCGGCCGGGTTCTGCTGCGTCGTGAGTGAACTCATGGGGCCCTTCTTCCACGCTCGCGCCGTGACACGCCCCCGGCCGGCCGTGTGCGGCCGCCCTACCGGCGGTGTTGCACCGCGAGGACCCACCGGTTGCCCGCCGGCGCGTCGCCCAGCCCTTGCCCGCGAGGCCGCCCGCGGAGGCGGGGCGCGGTTCCCGGTCGAACAGCTTCAGCAGGTCCATGACGGTCTGGCGGCGTGTCGGGCGAACGCGGACGCCCACATGTTGCCCTCGTCGGGTTCGCGTCGTCGCTGAAGCGGAGCGTCGCGTAGGGCGCCTCGGACTTCGCCGCGCTCTGGAAGAGACAGACCAGCCTGCCGTCCGTCAGATGTCGCGCCGCTCCAACGGCTTGGTCGCCGGGCCCTCGATCACCTTGCCGTCGGTGTCGAAGCGGGAACCGTGGCAGGGGCACTCCCAGGCGCGTTCGGCGGCGTTGAAGGCGACCAGGCAGCCGAGGTGGGTGCAGCGCGGGGAGAGGGCGTGGAGCGTGCCGGCCTCGTCGCGGTAGACCGCGAGGCGGTCGCCGTCGACCTTGACCACCGCGCCCTCACCGGGCGGCAGCGCGTCCACCGGGGGTGCGGGCCGCAGCCGGTCGCCGACGAAGTGGCCGGCGACCTCGGCCTGCGCCTTGAGCAGGGCGGGTGCCTCGCGCACCGCCGTGCGCATGCGGCGCGGGTCGTACAGCCCGGCCCACGCGCACTCCTCGCCGGTGATCAGCGCGGTGAGCAGCCGGCCGGCCATGATGCCGCCGCTCAGCCCCCAGCCGCCGAAGCCGGTGGCGACGTAGGTGTGCTGGGCTCCGGGGTGCAGTGGGCCGACCATCGGCACGGTGTCGGAGGGGTCGATGTCCTGGGTGGCCCAGGCGTGGGTGAGGCCGGCGCCGGGAAAGTGCTCGCCGGCCCACGCGGACAGCCGCTCGAAGCGCTCCCGGGTGTCGCCCGTGCCGGGCGTGAAGTGCTCGCCGGTCACGATGAGCAGCCTGCGTCCGTCGTCCAGCGGCGCCGTGCGGACCGATCGGGTGTTCTCCTCCGGCGTGATGTACATGCCGTCGACGTCGCGGTCGGCCTCGATGCTCCCGGCGACGACCAGCTCGCGGCGCGGGGAGAGGCGAGCGAAGAGCAGGGCCCGGTCGAAGACCGGGTAGTGGGTGGCGACCACGACGTCCCGGGCGGTGACGGTCGCGCCCGTGCCCGTGGAGACGCGGCAGGGGGTGCCGCCGTCCAGACCGTGCACGGGCGTGCTCTCGAAGATCTGCCCGCCCCCCGCCTCCAGGTCCTCGGCGAGGGCCAGCAGGTACTTGCGGGGGTGGAACTGGGCCTGGTCGGTCACGCGGACCGCGCCCGCGACGGGGAACGGCAGCCCCGTCTCCGTCACGAACGACGCCGGCAGTCCGGCGTCCGCCGCGGCCGCCGCCTCGGCCCGCAGCTCGTCGGCGCGGCCCGGATCACGGACGTACGTGTACGCGTCGCGGGTCTCCCAGTCGCAGTCGATGCCGAGGTCGGCGACGATGCCGGCGGCGTGCTCGATGGCCTCGGACTGCGAGCGGGCGTACAGGCGGGCGCCCTCGGGGCCGCGGGTGCGGCGCAGCTTGTCGTAGACGAGCGTGTGCAGGGCGGTCAGCTTCGCACTCGTGTGGCCGGTGACGCCGGCGGCGAGGCGTCCGGCCTCCAGCACCGCGACGCGGCGCCCGGCCCGGGTCAGCTCCCAGGCCGCGCTGAGCCCTGCGATCCCGGCGCCGATCACGACGACGTCGGTTTCCCGGTCGGCGTCGAGAGGGGGACGCGGCGCGCCACCGGGCGCCGTCTGCAGCCAGTACGAGCCTTTGACCTGCGCGTTCTCCGTCATGCCGAGCGGGTACCCCGATGCGGCGGCTTCACTGACGGGCTTGCGGCGCTCGAATCGCCGGCCGGACGTCAGGCAGGGAACGGGGCGAGGCGGCGGCCATGCGGGTACTCGGGGCGGGTGTGGGGGTGTGAGGGGCGTTCGACGGGGCTACTCGCCGTCCAGGGGTTGAGCAGACAGCCCCGAGTTCCTCGGGGCCTCGGGCCCCGGGGAACCCAGGATCCCTGAACGTGACCGCTCCGATGGTGCACCCGAGCCTCCTGTGCTGCGATGGGCCCCAGTACGTGACGCGGGGGCGCGCCTGCCGAGTGGGAGGGAGCTGGCCCGTGGACGTGGACCGTGACGCCGGCGCCCGGGCGATGCTCGCCGGCCTGCTGGACGCCAGCCACCTCATGCCGGTCGACGCGTTGCCGGACACCGTCCGCACGCACGCGCGTGCGGCGGGTTTCACCGACGTACTCATCTATGTGGCGGATCTCGGGCATCAGGGGCTGCACCTGCTGGCCGGCCCGGACGGGCCGCCGCTCGGGGCCGAGCGGGAGATCCGCATCGAGGGCACCTCCCCCGGGCGGGCCTACCAGCGAGGACGGCTCACCTCGGCCGCGCCCCAGGAGGAGCCCGGCACCGACTGGTGGGTGCCGCTGGTGAACGGTACGGAGCGGCTCGGACTGCTGCGCCTGCGGTCGGCCCACGACGACGCCCGCGCCCGCGAGGACGCGGACCGTCTCGCGGCCCTCGTGGCACTGCTGGTCACCACCAAACGCACCTCCAGCGACACACTGGCCCGGCTGGTGCGGACCGAGCCGCTCAACGTCGCGGCGGAGATGGCGTGGAACCTCATGCCGCCGCGCACCTACGCCGACGGGCGCATCGTCATCTCCGCCGTGATGGAACCGACGTACCAGATCAGCGGCGACGTCTACGAGTACGCCCTCGACGGGCCGCTGGTGCATCTGACGCTCTTCGACGCCATGGGCCACGACAACGCGGCCGGTCTGTGCGGAGCGCTGGCGCTGGGAGCCTGCCGCAACGCCCGCCGCCAGGGCGCCGGCCTGGCCGCCAAGGGCGCCGCGGTGGAGGCCGCCCTCGTCGAGCAGTACGGCCACCGCCGGTACGTCACCGGCGTCCTCGCCACCCTCGACACCCGCACGGGGGTGCTGAGCTGGGTCAACCGCGGCCATCACCCGCCCATCGTCATCCGCGGCAACCGCTGGGTGAGTCACCCGCAGTGCCCGCCGGCCCACCCCATGGGCACCGACCTGAACCTGTCCAGCACCGTCTGCCGGGAGCAGCTCCAGCCGGGCGACCGCGTCGTCCTCTACACCGACGGCATCACCGACGCCCGGCGCCACGACGACAGCGAGTTCGGCGTCGAGCGCTTCACCGACTTCCTCATCCGCCACCACGCCGACGGCCTGCCGGTCCCGGAGACACTGCGCCGCCTGATGCAGGCCGTCCTCGACTACCACGACGGGCAACTGCAGGACGACGCGACCGTGTTGATGTGCGAGTGGCTCGGCGACACCCTTGGGGACACCGAGCCGGCGGCGGACCTGACGGGGCTGCCGCTCCACGGACTGCCGTCCGCGCCGGACATCACCGTGGACGCGGGCACCGGGACGTCGTGACCGCCCCTCTGCACTCCGGCGTGTGGACGATGCAGTATGGAAAGTGACGTATCTGTGATTTGAGGGGTCTTATGCCGGACCGCGAGGACGCTGAGAACGAGACGTACGAGCCGGAGTGGGACGGCGACGAGGCGGAGACCGGTGCCGGCCAGGCCGGCGAGCCGGACGTGCTCCTCGACGTGCCGGAGCTCCACGTCGAGGAGATCAGCCTGCACGTGGAAAACCTGCAGGCCAGGGTTTCTTTGAGCGCGGAGGTGCTCGACCTCCTCAAGCTGAACGTCGGGGCCGACGTCTCGCTCGGCCGCGTGGAGCTCGACATCAAGGGCGTCCAGGCGCAGGCCCTGCTCAAGGTCCGGCTGGACAACGTCGCCGAGATGGTCGGCAGGGTCCTGTCCACCGTCGACGCCCATCCGCAGATCCTCGAGCAGCTGACGTCCGGCCTCGATTCCGCGGCCGAGAGCCTGGGCAGCGGCGCCGGCCGGGTCGCGGGCGAGCTGGCGGAAGGTGCCGGGGACGCGGTCGGGGGCGTCGGCGAGAGCACCGGAGAGGCGGTGCGGGGCGTTGGCGAGAGCACCGGGAAGGCGGTGCGGGAGGTGGGCGACGGCGCCGGTGAGGTCGGCGGGAAGACGTCGCGGCGCGCTGCGGAGGAGGCCACGCCGGAGGCCGGGCGCGGGAGCGGCAGGGCCGGGCGGACCGTACAGCGGGGCAGAACGTCGCGCGGCCGTGAACGGCGACGCGACCAGCCGCCGTGAAGGGCTCCCGACATCGAGGCGCGCTCCGCGGTGGAGGCCGACCGACCGGGTCCCCCCGGGCCCGGTGAGGGAGCCGGAGTCCGCAGGACCGCCGGGCACCGCTGGAAGGTCACCCGCGCCGTGCGCCGCTCACCTTTTGACGCGGACGGCGAGGAGGGCGATGTCGTCGGGCGCGGTCGGCCCCGCGACGGAGTCGACCAGGTGTGACAGGAGCGCCGGGAGATCGTCGCGGCGGTGGGTGGTCAGGACCCTGGCGGCGCGGTCGGTGAGCGCGTCGAAGTCGGCGCCCCTGCGCTCGACGAGGCCGTCGGTGTAGAGCAGCAGCAGCGTGCCGGGGGCGAGGACGCGCCGGTGGGAGGTGCGCCCGGACGGTTCGAGGCCGGGGTGGATGAGGGCTCCGTGGTCGTGGAGGAGTTCGGTGGTGCCGTCCGGGAGGGCCAGCAGCGGCGGGGGGTGACCGGCGTTGGTCCAGGTCAGCTCCCAGGTCTCGGCGTCGGGCGGCGGGCACGGGCGCAGGTGCGTGTGGACGAGCGTGCCGCTGGAGCCGACGTGCAGTTCGCGGTTGGCGTGCTCCAGGGCCCGCACGATGTGGGCGGGGTCCTTGCCGGGGTGGTCGAGGTCGGCCTGGCGGAGCATGCTGCGGGTCTGGCCCATGAGTGTGGCGGCGTGCATGTCGTGGCCGGTGATGTCGCCGATCGTGAGCGCGACCGTCGCGGGTTCTTTCCCACGGTCCGGTGCCGACGGCAGGACGTACAGGTCGTACCAGTCGCCGCCGACCATGTCGGCCTGGGCGGCGGGGCGGTACAGGGCGGCGCTGTCCAGTCCGGCGACGGTGGGGAGGTCGGTGAGCATGGCCTCCTGGAGCTGGTGGGCCACATGGACGCGGTCGTCGACGAAGAGGGCGCGCTCGACGGCGCGGGCGGTGTATCCGGCCAGCGAGGCCAGCACGGCCTGCTCCAGCACGTCGATCTCGTAAGGGTGGGCCCAGCCGAGGACGAGGGCGCCGAGCGAGCTGGCCGTGCCGGGCAGCGGCACGCACACCGCCGTGTGCAGGCCGAGCTGTCCGAAGGCGGCGACCGCGTCCGGCCCGTACTGGTCGGCAAGCTCCTCGGGGCTGTGCACGATGACGGTGCGCTTCTCGCGCGCCGCCCGGGCGGTGGGCCAGGCCGAGTCGATCGAGTAGGTCTCGTAGGAGTACTCCATGGGGGCGACGCCGGTCCGGTCGATCAGTCGGCGCATGCGTCCCCGCTCGGCCAGGACCAGGCCGACGTAGTGCGGCTTGAGGTCGCCGCTGACCAGGTCACGGACGCGTCGGCGGACCTCGCTCAGACCGGTGGTGTCCGCCAGCGCGTCCGCGGCGCGCAGCAGTAGTTGCGAGCGTTTGAGAGCCGTACGGGTCCGCTCCTGCATGACGTCGGCACGCTCACGGGCCCGGGCCTCCCCCCGGCGTGCCAGCTCGCGCTGGCTGGAGGCGATGCGCAGGCGCAGCTCCGCGCTGCACGCGGCCGCGAGGTCCCGCAGCGCCGCCAGATCCTCGGCGCTCCACTGCCGGGGCCGGGTGTCGATGGCGCACAGCGAGCCCAGTACCCGCCCGGCGTCGTCCGTCAGCGGCACACCCGCATAGCCGAGCACTCCGAGGTCGTCGATGGCCGGGCTCGCGGCGGTCCGCTCGTCCGCGCGGGTGTCCGCCACGGTGAAGGGCTCGCGGCTCGCGACCACGTGGTGGCACAACGAGTGGGAGAGAGGGGTCTGCCGTGTCCGCGCCCACGGATCGCCGAGGCCGATCATGCCGGGAAAGACCTGGCGGGCCTCCTCCAGCATCGACACCAGCGCCACCGGTACGCCGAGCATGCGGGAGACGAGGCGGGCGAAGCGGTCCATGTCGGCGTCCGCGACAGCGGTCAGGCCGGTGTCCCGTACCGCCTGGAGCCGGTCGCCGTCGCCGACCAGCTCGTCCTTCGGGCTCGCCACCAGCGCCTCCCCGATTCATCCGGGCTCACCGGCCGCTGAGTCCGGCTCACGCCAACGGTAGTCCACACGTGCCCGGCCCTGCTTCCGGTCTGCCGGGCCGCGGTTCCGGTCAGGTGGCCCCTGCGCCGCCCGGTCCCGTCTCCTTCGTCCGGGGCGAGGCCTGCTGCAGGCGGTCGATCATCCGCGACGCGTCCGCCTTGGTCAGGTTCTCGGGGACCTCTTCGCCCGCCTCGCGTGCCAGCGTCCGGAGGTAGCTCAGCTGCGGGCCGGTCGCTGGTTCCTCGCCGGTGGCCCAGTCCTGCACGTTCTTCGTCGGATCCGTTTCGCTCATGCCACCCCGACTACCCGCGCGCTCACGGTCGACGCCGGGTGACTCGGACCCGGCGGCGGTGTCCCGTTCCGGTGTCGCGATACGGGGAACCCGGCCGTCGGCCCCGTCCGCGCGGCCGGGGCCCGGGCGCCGGACCCCGCCCGTCCGCCGTCCTCCCGAACCTCACACCCCTGGGAAGCGGCCATGAACGACGTCAAGCCTTTCGCCCTGGTCACGGGCGCCTCCAGCGGGATCGGTCTCGAACTGGCGAGGCAGCTCTCCGAGCGGGGACACGACCTGATCGTCAACGCCGAGGACGAGGCCCGACTCGAGCGGGCGGCCGGGCACATCCGGGAGGCGGGGACCGTCGTCCACACCGTCCCCGCCGATCTGCGCTTCCCCGAACGGACCGAGGCGCTCTACGCCGCGGTCACCGCGACCGGCCGCCCGCTGGACGTCGCCGTGCTCAACGCGGGTGTCGGGCGGGGCGGCGCCTTCGTCGACACCGACCTCGCGGACGATCTCGAGATCGTGGACCTCAACGTCCGGTCCACCGTCCACCTGGCGAAACTCGTCCTGCGCGACATGGCCGCCCGCGACGACGGACGGGTCCTCGTCACGTCCTCCGTCGCGTCGACGATGCCCGGCTCCTACCAGGCGGTCTACAACGCGTCGAAGTCGTTCCTCCAGTCCTTCACCCAGGCCCTGCACAACGAGTTCGAGGGCACCGGCGTGACCCTGACGTCGCTGATGCCCGGCCCCACCGAGACGGACTTCTTCCACCGCGCCGGCATGGACGACACCCCGGTCGGCCGGCAGGACAAGGACGACCCGGCACAGGTGGCGCGGCAGGGACTGGACGCGCTCTTCGCCGGCAGGGACAAACTCACCGCGGGATCCGCCAGGACCAAGGCACAGGGACTCGCGAACAAGGTGCTTCCCGACCGGCTCAAGGCCGAGGCCCACCGCAGGATGGCCGAACCCGACTCGGGCGAAGGAACCTGAGGCACGGCACGCACGGCCCGCACGGGCGAGAGCGGGCGCACCACGTTTCCCGCTCACCGGCCCGGTTACCCAGCCGGTCTCCGGGATCAGTGAGGGAGCGAACTCGCATGGCCAGTACGAAGGTGTCCGACTACGTCCTGAAGCGGCTGCGCGACTGGGACGTCGAGCATGTCTTCGCCTACGCGGGCGACGGCATCAACGGCCTGCTGGCCGCATGGGGGCGGGCGGAGAACTGGCCGAGGTTCGTGCAGGCCCGGCACGAGGAGATGGCGGCCTTCCAGGCCGTGGGCTACGCCAAGTTCTCCGGCCGGGCCGGGGTGTGCGCGGCCACCTCGGGGCCGGGCGCGATCCATCTGCTGAACGGCCTGTACGACGCCAAACTGGACCACGTTCCGGTGGTCGCCCTGGTGGGGCAGACCAACCGCAGCGCCATGGGCGGCTCCTATCAGCAGGAGGTGGACCTCGCCGCCCTGTACAAGGACGTCGCCTCCGACTTCTGCGAGACGGCGACGGTGCCCGAGCAGATGCCGAACCTGATCGACCGGGCCTTCCGCACGGCGTACGCCAGGCGCACGGTCACCGCGATCATCCTCCCCGCGGACGTCCAGGACCTGGACTACGAGCCGCCCACCCACGACTTCAAGATGGTGCCCTCCAGCCTGGGCCTCGGCCGGTACGCCCCGGTCCCGGCCGACGAGGACCTGCGGCGGGCCGCCGACGTACTCAACGCCGGTGAGAAGGTCGCGGTCCTGATCGGCCAGGGTGCCCGCGGGGCACGCGCCGAGGTCGAGCAGGTGGCCGACGTGCTCGGCGCGGGGGTGGCCAAGGCGCTGCTCGGCAAGGACGCGCTCCCGGACGACCTGCCCTACGTCACCGGTTCCATCGGGCTGCTCGGCACCCGTCCCTCCTACGAGCTGATGCAGGAGTGCGACACACTGCTGATGATCGGCTCCAGCTTCCCGTACACGCAGTTCATGCCGGAGCTGGACCAGGCCAGGGCGGTGCAGATCGACATCGACCCGCACATGATCGGCCTGCGCTACCCCTTCGAGGTCAATCTCGTCGGCGACGCCCGCGAGACGCTGCAACGCCTGCTGCCCCGGCTGCACCGCAAGGAGGACCGTGGGTGGCGCGAGGGGATCGAGCAGAGCGTCGCGCGCTGGTGGGAGGTGATGCAGCGGCGGGCCGCCGTCAGCGCCGAGCCGGTCAATCCCGAGTACGTCGTCCACGCCCTGGACGGCCGGCTGCCCGAGGACGCGATCCTCAGCGCCGACTCCGGTTCCGCCGCCAACTGGTACGCGCGGCACCTGCGTCTGCGCGGCCGGATGCGGGGCTCCCTGTCCGGCACCCTGGCCACCATGGGCCCAGGCGTGCCGTATGCCATCGGTGCGAAGTTCGCCCACCCAGACCGGCCGGCGATCGCCCTCGTCGGCGACGGGGCCATGCAGATGAACGGCATGATGGAGATGGTCACCGCCGCCAAGTACTACGGCGAGTGGTCCGACCCGCGGCTGATCGTCGCGGTGCTGAACAACGGTGACCTCAACCAGGTCACCTGGGAGATGCGCGCCATGTCCGGCGCCCCGCAGTTCGAGGCGTCGCAGCACATCCCCGACCTGCCCTACGCGGACATCGCCCGGCACCTGGGCCTGGACGGGGTCCGGGTGGAGAAGCCGAAGCACGTGGAGGCGGCCTGGGACCGCGCGCTCGCCGCCGACCGGCCCTTCGTCATCGACTTCCGCACCGACCCCGCGGTACCGCCCATCCCGCCGCACGCCTCCCTGGACCAGATCGAGGCCGCCGCCTCGGCGGTCCTGCACGGCGACAGCGACCGGCAGGGCATGATCCGGCAGGGCCTCAAGGCGAAGGTCCAGGAGATGCTGCCGGGCAGCCGCCACCGCGGTGACCGGCCCGGCGCGGGACCCCACGACAGCAGTGGGGAGAACGGGTGAACTCCGGGACGGTCGCACGTCCCGGCGCGTGGTGATCACGAGCCTGGTGCCGCTGATCCTCGTCGGCCGGTGAACCGCCGGACCGGGATCACGTTTTCGGTGCCCGCTCGCCCTCGTCTGGGTACGGAACCCGGCAACAACGCCTGGACGAGAGACTGGACATGACTGGACACCACGCCACTCACCATCCGCCGCAACGCGTCGGCGTCGTCGCCGAGTCCATACCGGGAGAGACTCGTGTCGCCGCGACGCCCGCCACGGTCCGCCCCCTCCTCGGCCTCGGTTACGAGGTCGTCGTCGAGTCGGGGGCCGGCTCGGCCTCCGGGTTCGCCGACGACGCCTACGCGGAGGCGGGGGCCAGTATCGGCGAGGCCTGGGCCGCCGACGTCGTGCTGAAGGTCAACCCGCCGTCGGACGAGGAGATCGCCGAACTGCGCGAGGGTGCGGCGCTGGTGGCGCTCGTCGCGCCGGCTCAGCACCCGGAACTCCTGGAGGCGCTGGCCGCCCGGGACGTCACGGTGCTCGCCCTCGACGCGGTGCCGCGCATCTCGCGGGCCCAGTCGATGGACGTCCTCAGTTCGATGGCGAACATCGCCGGATACCGTGCGGTGATCGAGGCGGCCCACGCCTTCGGGCGCTTCTTCACGGGGCAGGTCACGGCCGCGGGCAAGGTCCCGCCCGCGAAGGTCCTCGTCGCCGGGGCCGGGGTCGCCGGGCTCGCCGCCATCGGGGCCGCGTCCAGCCTCGGTGCTGTCGTACGGGCCACCGACCCGCGCCCGGAAGTCGCCGATCAGGTGCGTTCCCTGGGCGGCGAGTACCTGGCGGTGGACGCCTCCCAGGAGGCGAGTACCGACGGCTACGCCAGGGCGACCTCCGTTGACTACGACCGGGCCGCGGCCGAGCTGTACCACGAGCAGGCCAGGGACGTGGACATCGTCATCACCACCGCCCTGATCCCCGGGCGGCCGGCGCCGCGGCTGCTGACCGCCGCGGACGTGGCGGCGATGCGGCCCGGCAGCGTCGTCGTCGACATGGCCGCCGCGCAGGGCGGCAACGTGGAGGGCACCGTCGCGGGCCGGACCGTCGTGACCGACAACGGCGTGACCCTCATCGGCTACACGGACCTGGCGTCCCGGCTCCCGGCCCAGGCCTCCCAGTTGTTCGGCACCAACCTGGTCAACCTGCTCGCCCTGGCCACCCCCGGCAAGGACGGACGGCTCGTCGTCGACTTCGACGACGTGGTGCAGCGGGCCGTGACGGTGGTGCGCGCGGGCGCGGTCACCTGGCCTCCCCCGCCGGTCGCCGTCTCGGCCGCCCCGGCCCCGACGGAGCCCGAGGCGTCGGCGACAGCGCCCGTGCCCTCGAGGAAGTCCCGGCTCACCCCGGCCGGGCGCTTCGGGCTGATCGGCCTCGGGATGGCGGTCACATTCCTCCTGATCGCCTTCGCACCCGCCCAACTCGCCGAGAACCTGACGGTGTTCGCGCTGGCGGTGGTCATCGGCTACTACGTCATCGGCAAGGTGCACCACTCCCTGCACACACCGCTGATGTCGGTGACCAACGCCATTTCGGGGATCGTGGTGATCGGTGCCCTGTTGCAGGTCGGGCACGAGAGCGCGCTCGTCACCGTGCTGTCCTTCGTGGCGATCCTGCTGACGAGTGTGAACATCTTCGGAGGTTTCGCCGTCACCCGCCGCATGCTGTCCATGTTCTCGAGAGGCGAGTCCTGATGACGTCCATGACCGCCTCCCGTGCGGCCGACCTGGTGGCGGCCCTGCTGTTCGTGCTCAGCCTGGCCGGCCTCTCCCAGCACCGCACCTCACGCGCCGGCGTCGTCTACGGCATCGCGGGGATGGCGCTGGCCCTGACCGCCACCATCGTCGTCTCGGCGCAGAGCGTCTCCGCCGGTCCGATCGCGCTGATTCTGCTCGCCACGGTGATCGGCGCCGCGATCGGCCTGTGGCGGGCGCGGCGCGTGGAGATGACGCAGATACCGGAGCTGATCGCGGTACTGCACAGTTTCGTCGGCCTCGCGGCCGTCCTGGTCGGGTGGAACAGCTACCTGGAGGTCGAGGCCCACGGCTCGCGGCCCCTGATCGCCGCCGATCTCATCCGCATCCACCACGCCGAGGTGTTCATCGGCGTCTTCATCGGAGCGGTCACCTTCACCGGCTCCGTCGTCGCGTACCTGAAGCTGTCCGCCCGGATCAAGTCCCGGCCCCTGACGCTGCCCGGCAAGAACGCCCTCAATCTGGGCGCGCTGGCCCTGTTCGCCGTGCTCACGGTCTGGTTCACCATCAGTCCGAACCTGCCTCTGATGGTGACCGTCACGGTCCTGGCGCTCGCCCTGGGCTGGCACCTGGTGGCCTCGATCGGCGGTGGCGACATGCCCGTCGTCGTCTCCATGCTCAACAGCTACTCCGGGTGGGCCGCGGCGGCTGCCGGGTTCCTGCTCGACAACAACCTGCTCATCGTCACCGGGGCCCTGGTCGGGTCCTCCGGTGCGTATCTGAGCTACATCATGTGTCAGGCGATGAACCGTTCCTTCCTCTCCGTCATCGCGGGCGGCTTCGGCATGGAAGCCCCGCCGAGCGGTGACGAGGAGCAGGGTGAGCACCGCGAGATCCGGGCGCACGAGGCGGCCGGGCTGCTCGCGGGGGCGCGGTCGGTGGTGATCACTCCCGGCTACGGCATGGCCGTGGCGCAGGCCCAGCATCCGGTCGCGGAGCTGACGCGGCGGCTGCGCGAGCGCGGCATCGAGGTCCGGTTCGGCGTCCACCCCGTCGCGGGGCGACTGCCCGGGCACATGAACGTGCTCCTGGCCGAGGCGAAGGTGCCGTACGACATCGTCCTGGAGATGGACGAGATCAACGACGACTTCGCGGACACGTCGGTCGTGCTGGTCATCGGCGCGAACGACACGGTCAACCCCTCGGCGATGGACGATCCCGCGAGCCCGATCGCGGGCATGCCCGTGCTACGGGTCTGGGAGGCGGAGCACGTCATCGTCTTCAAGCGCTCCATGGCCTCCGGTTACGCGGGGGTGCAGAACCCGCTGTTCTTCCGCGAGAACAGCGGCATGCTCTTCGGCGACGCCAAGCAGAGCGTGGAGGAGATCCTGCAGGCCCTGGGCGCCGGGGAGAAGGTCGGGGCGCGGGTGCGCGGGGCGGTCTGACGCGCCGAAGGGAGCGGGTGCCCCGGACCGCCCGGGGGCACCCGCCCTTGCGGGCCGACCGCGGCACACCTCCACCGCACTGGTGCCGCGCGCGGGTCCTAGTAGTCCGCGAGCCTTTCCAGCAGGGCCGTGCTCCGCGCCAGCAGTGCCCGCTCCTCGTCGTCGAGGCCGGCGTCGATGGCCTGCGCGAGCCAGCCGGCCCTGCGGTTGCGCTCCGCCTCGAGTGCGGCGCGTCCCGCCTCCGACAGCTCGACCAGCGTCTTGCGGCCGTCGGTGGGGTGCGCGCGGCGGGTGACGAGGCCCTTGTCCATGAGCAGGCCCACGGCCCGGGCCATCGACTGCGGGCGCACGCGCTGGTCGGCGGCGAGGTCGCTGGTGGTCATGGCGCCGACGCGGTCGAGTGCGCCGAGTACGGCGATCTGGCCCAGCGGAATGCTGTCCTCGTGCTTGACGCGTCTGGTCAGCTTGCCCATCGCGGTGCGCAGTTCGGCGGCGATGGCGGCGGCTTCCGAGGTGGGCATACGGCACCTTACCGCGCTGACCAGCATCGCTGTGCAGCTGATCTGCACAGCAACACTGCGCAGGAATGCTGCACAGCATAACTGAACAGCTGAGCTGTGCAGCATTGCTGTAGTGTTTCGTCTGTCGGGCTCAGCGCCAGCGTCGTCGCAGCCGGGCCGCGGCACACGACCACGGGAAGGACCTCCCATGTCCGCAACCATGTCCGCGGGGACGCCCGAAGGTGTCTCCGCCGCCATCGACACCGTCACCGCGCGCCGGATCATCGACAGCCGGGGCAACCCCACGGTCGAGGTCGACGTCGTCCTCACGGACGGGTCCCTCGGGCGCGCGGCCGTCCCCTCCGGCGCCTCCACGGGCGCCCGCGAGGCCGTGGAGCTGCGCGACGGGAACTCGGCACGCTGGCACGGCAAGGGCGTCGACCGGGCGGTGGCCCACGTCAACGGGGACATCGCGGCGGCCGTGCGCGGCCGGGATGCGGCGGACCAGGCAGGGCTCGACGCTGCGCTGATCGCCCTCGACGGCACCGCCACGAAGTCCCGCCTCGGCGCGAACGCGATCCTCGGCGTGTCCCTGGCCACGGCCAAGGCCGCCGCTGCGGCCCACCGCCGCCCGCTCTACCGCCACCTCGGGGGCGCGGACGCCCACCTGCTGCCGCTGCCCATGATGAACATCGTCAACGGCGGTGCCCACGCCGACAATCCGCTGGACTTCCAGGAGTTCATGATCGCTCCAGTGGGAGCGGACACCTTCGCCGAGGCCGTGCGCATGGGCAGTGAGGTCTTCCACACCCTGCGCCGCGACCTGCTGGCCGCCGGGCACTCGACGGGCGTCGGCGACGAGGGAGGCTTCGCGCCCGCACTGCGCACGGCCGAGGAGGCGCTCGACTTCGTGATGGCGGCCGTCGAGCGAACCGGCTACCGGCCCGGCACGGACATCGGCCTGGTGATGGACCCGGCGTCGTCGGAGTTCTTCCGCGACGGGGTGTACGACTACGCCGGCGAGGGGATACGGCGCACCCCGTCCGAGCACGCCGACCACCTGGCCAGGCTCATCGACGCCTACCCCGTCGTCTCCATCGAGGACCCGATGGCCGAGGACGACCTGGACGGCTGGCGCGAGCTGACCGCCCGCGTCGGCGACCGGTGCCAGCTGACCGGCGACGACGTGTTCTGCACCAACGAGGCGCTGCTGCGCGAGGGCATCCGCACCGGCGTCGGCAACTCCGTACTGGTCAAGGTCAATCAGATCGGGACCCTGACCGAGGCCCTGGCCGCGGTGGCCACGGCCCACGAGGCGGGCTGGACGGCCGTGATGTCGCACCGCTCCGGCGAGACGGAGGACACGACGATCGCGGATCTCGCGGTGGCGACCGGCTGCGGTCAGATCAAGACCGGATCGCTCTCCCGCTCCGACCGGACGGCGAAGTACAACCAACTGATCCGTATCGAGGAGGAACTGGGCACAGCGGCACGCTTCGCGGGCGGCTCCGCGCTGCGACGGGCGTAGGCGGGAGCCGCGGCGGCCCGGTCGCTGCCCACGGCCGCCGGGGCGCGCCGCCCGGCGGCCGGCTCGTCGGCACGGTGCTCCCGTGCCGACACCCTCGGCGTCAGGCGGCTGGGGCCAGTGGACCGCACATCACATTGCCGGGCTCGGCCGGGTCGTCGCTGATCCAGAACTGCAGCCACAGCAGCGCAAACTCCGGTCGGCTGAGGTAGCCGTCGCCGTCCTGGTCGAGACGGTCGAACACGTTCCCCGTCGCCGTGCCGCGCCCGTGCCACGTGTCGATGAGCCGCTGGTGTTCGGCGCGGGAGATACGTCCGTCACCGTTCTCGTCCACGGCGTCGAAGATGGTGTCGGCCGTGGCCGTGACGGCCTCGGGCATCGACGGCAGCCGGTCCACCATCGCCATCAGGACGTCCATGTCGACCTGCCCCGCACCCTCTCCCTCCTCGGCCGCGAGGGCCGACAGATGGTGCCACCACCCCATGAGCACACCTCGCACCCGCTCCGTCAGCTCCGGGCCGGCCGCGACCCGCGGCAGCCGGCGCCACCGAGCCACGAGTGCCTCGAAGTCCGCCTCCTCCAGAAAGCCGTTGCCGTCGGCGTCGAACGCCTCGAACATCGCCCGGACCTTCGCCCTCTGAAACCCACTGGCCATCTCAAGCCCCCTGACTCACCCGGTTGGGGACAGCCTGTCCAGTTCAGCGCGCCGGCCAACGGCGCCCGGGATCACCGGCGACCGGGCCCACGACACCGCGCGCCGGTTTGGAGTCGCGGGGACCTCCCCCGCACACACTTCCTCGACGGCCGCGACCCCACCCCGCCGCAATCCAGCCGATGTTGATCCCCACGCCCCTCCCCGGCGGGCGGGCGATCCCGGCCGGAGAGCGCTCTTCGCGGGCCGGGCCGGCCCGATCGGGCAACCGCCTGCAAAGTCGCGGACGACGTGCGCGAACGCTCACACGGCACGATGCCCGCAGCTCAGCACCGGTTCCGTGGCTTGCGGCCGGGGCTCGGGGGTGAGAAGCAGCGCACATTCGATCAAGGCCGCCGCCCGAGTCCGGGCGGCATCGGGCGCGCGATGAAGCGTGACCGAATAATGGAGGAGACCTCAAAGGTTGAACACAAATTACACACATCCCCTCTTCACACCGAGCCCCGATGGTCTACATTGACCGTGCTTCGACACGAGGCGACCAGTAATGATCTATAGGTCCGGACTTCGGCAGGCCGGCGTTGCGGCCGCGTGCCCTCGCTACCGGACATGGGGATGATCAATTCCTGGAGCCCGAAAGGGCGCTTGGGTGAGGGGAGCACCCAAGGTTTCGGCGGGTACCGGCGCGCCTCGAATTCCAGTAGCTCTGCTTCAAGTAGCTCTGCATTGCCGCATCGGCACGGAAGGCGGGGGCCTCCCGGCAGAGCAGAACAGTGTTGGGCGAACACGTCGAATCACTGGGGACCTGGGGGGTTCTGTGCGGCAAGGGGGAATAGTCAGCCCTTTTCCGGCTGCGGGCGGGAGCCTGGCGAACGGGGCGGTCGGCCGGCCCGCGGCCGACTGGGAACAGCGATACCGCCGTACCGTGATCACCACCGATACGGTGGCGACCGCCGTCGTGGTGGCGGCGATCGGCAACTTCTTCGGGGCTCGGGACGCGGCCAACTGGCACGAGAAGTGGGGAATCCTCGCCTTCGGCACCGAACTGCTGGTGCTGGGCGCGCTCGCGGTGAGCCGGTCGTGGGCCCCGGGGGTGCTCGGCCAGGGTGCCGAGGAATTCCGCCGGCTCGGGCGCTCACTGTTCATGGCGACCGTCGTACTGGCGCTCGGCGGCATCGCCCTCACCTCGCGCAACATCAAACTCTGGATCTTCGTCGCCATTCCCGCGATCGCGCTCGTCACCATGACCGCGCGGTACGTGCTGCGGCTGTGGCTGCACCGGCAGCGGAAGGACGGGCGGTGCCTGATACCGGTGCTCGCCGCCGGGAGTCCGGCCACCGTGCGCGACCTGATCACGCGGACCCGAAGATTCCCGCATCTCGGCTGGCGGGTCGACGCGGTGTGCACGACGGACGGTCTGGGGACGGACGGTCAGGGACACGGCGGTGACCAACTGGACGGAGTGCCGGTCGTCGGCCGGCTCTCGGACGTCGCGGGCCACGTCCACCGCGACGGCTACCGTGTCGTCGCCGTCACACCGGACCCGCACTGGTCGCCGGACCGGCTGCAGCGACTGGCCTGGAACCTCGAGGGCAGCGACACCGAGATGGTCGTGGCGCCCGTGCTGATGGAGGTGGCCGGACCGCGGCTGCACATCGACGCGGTGCTCGGCATCCCCTTACTGCGGGTCAGCATGCCGACCTTCACGGGTGGCCGCCGCGCGATCAAGGGCATCGTCGACCGGACGGGCGCGGCGATCCTGCTGCTGCTGTTCGCGCCGCTGATGGTGTGCGTGGGGCTGCTCGTACTGGTCGACAGCCGGGGCGGGGCCTTCTACCGCCAGCGCAGGGTCGGCAAGGACGGCCGCGAGTTCACCATTCTCAAGTTCCGCACCATGGTCGCCGGGGCGGACCGGGCGCGTGCGGCGCTGGCCGATCGCAACGAGGGCGCCGGCCTGCTGTTCAAGCTCCGTCGGGACCCGCGGGTGACCCGGGTCGGGGCGGTGCTGCGCCGGTACTCGCTCGACGAACTTCCGCAGCTTTTCAACGTGTTGACCGGTTCGATGTCGCTCGTCGGCCCGCGGCCCCCGTTACCGGAGGAGTCCGCCGCGTACGGCCCGGACATCCGGCGGCGGCTGCTGGTCAAGCCCGGACTCACCGGCCTGTGGCAGATCAGCGGACGCAGCGACCTGTCGTGGGACGAGGCGGTGCGGCTGGACCTGCGGTACGTGGAGGACTGGTCGCTCGCCCTGGACACAGTGATCTTGTGGAAGACGCTGCGTGCGGTGTTCTACGGCCAGGGGGCCTACTGATGCGCCGGAGCCGTGGTCCGGCCGGTGCACGGACCGCAGGCCCGGTGGGCCTGCCTGGGGGGAGGAACGCGTCATGAGAGTCAGCGTCTTCGGGCTCGGCTACGTGGGCTGTGTGTCGGCCGCGTGCCTGGCCAGTATCGGCCACGAGGTCATCGGGGTGGACGTGAACCAGGTGAAGGTCGACCTGGTCAACGACGGCAAGGCCCCGGTGGTCGAGGAGCGGATCGGCGAGCTGATCGCCGAGGTCACGCGGAGCGGCGCGTTACGTGCCACCGTCGACGTCCACGAGGCCGTCATGCACAGCGAGGTGTCGCTGGTCTGCGTGGGCACCCCGTCGGAGCCCAACGGCAGCCTGTGCACCACGTACTTGGAGCGGGTCACCGAGCAGATCGGCGCCGCACTGGCCGACAAGGGCGGGCGGCACACCGTCGTGTTCCGCAGCACCATGCTCCCCGGCACCTGCCTCAACCTGCTGGTGCCGATCCTGGAGAAGGCCGTCGGCGGCACGGCCGGCGTGGACATCGGGGTCGCGGTCAACCCGGAGTTCCTGCGCGAGGGCACGAGCGTGCGGGACTTCTTCGACCCGCCGAAGACCGTCATCGGCGAGCTGGATCCCGCCAGTGGCGAGGCGGTGATGGAGCTGTACCACGGCCTGCCCGGCGAGGTGTTCCGGGTGCCGATCCCGACGGCGGAGGCGATCAAGTACGCCGACAACGCGTTCCACGGCCTCAAGATCGGCTTCGCGAACGAGCTGGGCGCTGTGTGCCAGGCGCTGGGCGTGGACTCGCACCAGGTGATGGACGTGTTCCTGGCCGACCGCAAGCTGAACATCAGCCCCGCCTATCTGCGGCCCGGCTTCGCCTTCGGTGGTTCCTGCCTGCCCAAGGACCTGCGCAGCCTGGTCCACGCGGCGCAGCGGGCCGACGTCTCGGTGCCCATCCTCTCCCACGTGCTGCCCTCCAACTCCGACCATCTGCAGCGCGCTGTGGAGCTGGTCGAGCGCACCGGCAAACGCCGGGCGGGCCTGCTCGGGCTGTCCTTCAAGCCCGGCACCGACGACCTCCGCGAGAGCCCGCTGGTCGAGCTGGCGGAGCGGCTCTTCGGCAAGGGGTACGACCTGCGGATCCACGACGCCAACGTGAGCCTGTCCCGGCTGCTCGGCGCGAACCGCGAGTACATCGAGACGCGGCTGCCGCACCTCGCGCAGCTGCTCGCGGATTCCGTCGAGGAGGTGCTCGAACACGCGGAGGTGTGTGTGGTCGGGACCAGGGACCCGGCGGTGCTGTCGGCACTGCCCCGTGGCGCCGGCGGCCCCGTGATCGTCGATCTCGTCCACCTTCCCGACGCCGAGGCGCGCCGGGCCGAACCGGGGTACATGGGCCTTGCTTGGTGACACGGCGTCGAATGACGCGAAGGGCGGCGCCCGGCCGGAACGGCGCGCGCTGATCCTGGTGGAGAACCTGTCGGTCCCGTTCGACCGGCGGGTGTGGCAGGAGTGCACGACGCTGCGCGACGCGGGCTGGACGGTGCACGTCATCTGTCCGCGGGGAACGAAGCGGGACACGGAGCCGGAGGCGGAGATCGACGGGGTGCGGATCCACCGCTACCCGTTGCGCGCCGCCACCGGAGGACCGGCCGGCTATCTGCGGGAGTACGGGGCGGCGCTCTGGCACACGGTCCGGCTGGCCCGGAAGGTCGGCCCGGTCCACGTGGTCCATGCCTGCAACCCGCCCGACCTGCTGTTCCTGCCCGCGTTGTGGATGAAGCGGCGCGGCGCGCGGTTCGTCTTCGACCAGCACGACCTGGTACCCGAGCTGTACCTGTCCCGGTTCGGCCGCGGTGAGGACCTGCTCTACCGCGGTGTGCGCGCCCTGGAGCGGCTCACCTACCGGGCCGCGGACGTCGTGATCGCCACCAACGAGAGCTACCGGGACGTCGCGGTGCGCCGTGGCGGCCGGCGTCCGGCGGACGTCTTCGTGGTCCGCAGCGCTCCCGACGTCGACCGGTTCCACCCGGTGCCGCCCGAGCCGGAGTTGAAGCGAGGCAAGCCGCATCTGCTGTGCTACCTCGGCGTCATGGGACCGCAGGACGGCGTCGACTACGCCTTGCGGTCCCTCGCGAGGCTGCGCGACGACCTCGGGCGGACCGACTGGCACGCGGTGTTCGTCGGCGCCGGTGACACCTTCGAGGAGATGGTGGAGCTGTCCCGGCGGCTCGGGCTCGCGGAGCAGGTGCAGTTCACCGGGCGCATTCCGGACGCCGACCTGGTGCGCTACCTGTCCACCGCGGACGTGTGCCTCTCCCCCGACCCGCGCAATCCGCTCAACGACGTGTCGACGATGAACAAGGTCCTGGAGTACATGGTGATGGGCCGGCCGATCGTCTCGTTCGACCTCCGGGAGGCGAGGGTCTCCGCGGGCGACGCGGCCGTCTACGCGCCCGCCAACGACGAGGCAGAGTTCGCCGGGCTCATCGCGCTGCTCCTCGATGACCCGGAGCGGCGGGAGCGGATGGGCAAGCTCGGCCAGGAGCGGATCGGTGGGGAGCTCTCCTGGCGGAACTCCCAGCGGTCGCTGCTCGCCGCCTACGCCGCCGCCTGCGACGGCCGCACTCCGGTGCCGCCGGCCGGCTCGTCAGTACAGGGCGGGAGCCGCACCGTTGAGCGATGACACCATACGTCTGGTCACCATCGGGCGGATGCTGCGCAGGCGTCGGCGGCTCTTCGCCGTCCTCGCCGTGGTGGGCGCACTCGTCGGCTTCGGCGCCTCCTTGCTGTTCCCGCCGGGATACACGACGTCGGCATCCGTCCTCCTGCCCGGGCAGTGGGAGCAGCGCGAGCTGCTCACCCAGGCGGAGATCGCGACCAGTTCGGAGGTGGTCGACCGCGCGGCCGCCGCGCTCCACTGGAACGGCGTGGACGGCATAGACCTGCGGGACCAGGTGGGCGCCGAGGCCACCGACGGGAACATCATCAAGATCTCGGGTACGGCCGACAGCCCCGGGCGCGCGCAGCGGCTCTCCGACGAGGTGGCCCAGCAGTTCGTCTCCTTCGCCGCGCGGATCGCGGGCGACCACACCGGTTCCGACGCGGCCACGGAGTCCGAGGCGCTGCGGCAGCAGGTCGTGCGGACCAACCGCCGCATCACCGAGCTGGCCGACTCGGCCGACCCCGGGCGGACCGTGGAGAGCGTGCAGGCCCGCACCGAACTGGCGAAGCTGCGCACCACGCTGGCGGACGCCATGAACAAGCTGGAGCAGGCCGACGGGGCGACGGGCGGGGCCAACCTGGTCGTCATGGGGCCGGCGGCCCGGCCGACCGGCGAGGCCCCGCCGACGCGGGTGCACCTCGTCGTGGGCGGGGCACTGCTGTTCCTCCTGCTCGCGGTCGTCGGCCATCTCGTCACCGCGCGGATGAATCGCCGGCCACGCTCCGGCCAGGAGATCGCCGGGGCGTTCGGCTCGGCGCTGCTGGGTACCGTCGACGTACCCGGTGAGCGGCCGGCGCCCCGACCGGAAGGCCGTGGCCGAGGGGCCCGGATCAGCGGCCTGCTGGGCATCGACACGCCCTGGGACACGCCGCCCCCGCAGACGTCCGGCGACGAGGAGGGCAGGCGGATCCGCTACCGGCGGGTGCGCGCTCGCCTCCGGGACCGGCTGCCGGCCCCACGGCGGCTGCTGGTGGTCGTACCGGAGGGCGACGACACCGCCCGCCGGGCCGCCCGGCAACTCGTGGCGGAGGCCGGGGGCGATGCGCTGCTGCGGGTGGCGGAGGTCTCGGTGGACCGGCCGATGGTGCCTGACCGCGACGCCGAGTCCGGTGCCCTGGTCGTGCTCGGCGCGGGCACTCTGACCGCGGGCGAGCTGGTCGGCCTCGCCGAAGCCTGTGCGGACGCCGGGCATGAGGTCGTCGGTGTCGTCGTCGCCACCACCGTCCTGGCCCCCCGGGCCCGGGTGGCCGCGCGCCCGCCGCGTCACCCGGCGCCGGCGGTCGCGGTCGGCGACGACGCGAGGGGAGGTTCGGCGTGACGACGGACAGGACAGCGGACTCTCCGGCCCCCGCTCCGCTGCTGGACCTGCAGCCGCTGGTGGCGGCGGTGCGCAGGCGCCGACGCCTCTGGTGCTCCCTGGCGATGCTGGGGCTGGTGACCGGCGGGGCGCTCGCGGTCCTGCTGCCGCCGCCACCGACCGCGGTGACGAAGGTGCTGGTCGCCCACAAGGAGGACCAGCCGAACGACACCGGAACGCTGATCCGCACCGACGTCGAGCTGCTGAGGACGACGCGGATAGCCGAAGCGGCCCTGCGCGCCCTCGAGTCCCCGGAGAAACCGGAGGACTTCATGGCGGACTACCGGGGCACCGGCCTGACCAACAACCTGCTCGAGATCACCGTGTCCGGCGACAGCGACGCTGGGGCCGTGGCCCGGGCAAAGGCGCTGGCCGACGCGTTCGTCGCGGACCATGTCCGTCGGATGCGCGCGACCGCGGACGCCGAGTCCAAGGCCCTGCTCGAACAGCGAGAGCGCACGCGAAACGAACTCGCCGAGGTCAACGAGGCGATCGGAGACCGGTCACCGGAGAGCGACCCGAAGGCGTCGGCGAGCCTCGAAACGCTCTTCGCCCGCCGGGCCGAACTCAGTTCACGCGTCGCCGACTTCGACCAGCGGGCCGCGGAGGCGCGTACCGGCACCCCCGGGGTCGTCTCCGGCACACAGATCGTGGACGCCCCCCGCGCGGTGCGGCACTCCCTGCCCAGGACCGCTGTCACCAACGCCGGGATCGGACTCGTCCTCGGGCTGGTCCTCGGGCTCGTGGCCGCGGCGGTCGGCTCCCTGGTGGCGGACCGCCCCGTGCTGCGGCGGGAGATCGCGGCGCACCTCGGGGCCTCGGTCATCGCGGAGCTGCCCCGCCCCGGGTCGCCGAGGCTGTGGCGGCGCCGACGGATCCGGGCGGCGCGCGCACGGCTCGCCACGTCCCTGGCCCGCACCGTACGCGGCTCCGCGGAACCGCTGTCGCTGCTGGAACTGGGGGGCGCGCGCACTGCGGGCGTGATCGCCCTCGACCTCGCGGCGGCACTGTCGGAGCGGGACGGACGGGAGTCGGTGGTCGTCGTCGACGCCCTGCCCGGCCTCCCGCTATCCCGGCGCCGCCCGAAGCCGGGAGACCCGACCGTGATCGGCGGCGAAGGCACCGCCGCGGCCGGGCCGGAGGAGGAGCTCCGGCTCTGCGTCGGCTCGGTGGCGCCGGGCACGGCGTGGACCGATCTGCCGCACCTCGGCAGCCGTACGGTGCTCGTCGTCCGTGCCGGGCACGGCAGTGCCGCCTGGCTGCACACCGTGGCACGGCACCTCGCCGACCAGCGCGTCCCGGTGATCGGTGTGGTGCTGATCGACCCCGATCCACGGGACCGGACCGACGGCACGCTGTGGGACGGGCAGGCCCACGCGCTGCGCGGCCGCGGCGATCGGCCGGCCCGGCGGAACGGGACCGAACGTCCGCGGACGGAGCGGCTGCCGATGCGGGCCGCACAGGTCCCGGACAGCGACCAGGAGGGGCGATAGGACATGTGTGGCATCGCAGGCACCTACCGATGGCCGGACGGGAAGGCCGTGGCCGACCGGCTCAC
The DNA here is from genome assembly GCF_042740985.1 of Streptomyces sp. NPDC058985. Lineage (NCBI taxonomy): Bacteria > Bacillati > Actinomycetota > Actinomycetes > Kitasatosporales > Streptomycetaceae > Streptomyces > Streptomyces sp. NPDC058985. Next base: position 65,045 of record NZ_JBHYJX010000020.1, read on the forward strand.
CGACGTCCTCGCCCACCGCGGCCCGGACGGGGCGGGCCGCTACAGCCACCCCGTCGGTGAGGGCGAGGTGCACCTGGGGCACCGCCGGCTGGCGATCATCGACCTGACGGAGACGGGCGCCCAGCCGATGGTCTCGGGGGGCCTCGTCCTGACGTACAACGGCGAGCTGTACAACGCGCCGGAGCTGCGCACCGAGCTGGCCGCCTCCGGGGTGCGCTTTCGCGGTACGTCCGACACCGAGGTGCTGCTGGAGGCGTGGCGGCGCTGGGGCACCGACTGCCTGCCCAGGCTGCGCGGCATGTTCGCGTTCGGGATCTTCGACGAGCGGACCGGTGACCTGGTCCTCGCCCGCGACCAGCTCGGCGTCAAGCCGCTGTTCCTGCTCCGGCGCGGCGAGGGCCTGGTGTTCGCCTCCGAGCTGAAGGCGCTCGCCGCCGTGACCGGCGGGTCGCTGAAGGTGGACCACGGGGCGCTGGTCGCCTCGCTGCTGTACTACTGGGTGCCGGACTCGCGCTGCGCGTTGCGCGGGGCGGAGAAGCTGCCGCCGGGGAGCTGGCTGCGGTGCCGGCCCGACGGCCGGGTGGAGCGCGGCCGGTACTGGAACCTGAAGGACGTCGCGGCCGAGGGCCGGGAGCGGGCGCTGAGCGGCGAACGGCCGGATGTCGCGGCCGTCGTCGAGGAGTCGACCCGGCTCCACCTGCTCTCCGACGTGCCCGTGGCGACCTTCCTCTCCGGCGGGCTGGACTCCAGCTACCTGACCGCGCTGGCCGCCCGCGACCGGCCCGGGATCTCCGCGTACACGATCGGGTTCCGCGCCGAGGACGCCAGGTTCGAGGCGATGCCCGACGACCTGCGTCACGCCCGGCGGGTGGCCGAACGGTTCGGCGTCGACCTGCGCGAGATCGAGATCGCCCCCGACGTGCTCGACCTGCTGCCGCGGATGACGTACCACCTGGACGAGCCGATCGGCGATCCCGCGGCGATCAACACGTTCCTGATCTGCGAGGCCGCCCGGGAGGCCGGGGTCAAGGTGATGCTCTCGGGGATGGGCGCCGACGAGCTGTTCGCCGGGTACCGCAAGCACCTGGCCAACCTGCTCGCGCTGCGCTACCAGCGTGTCCCGCGTCCCCTGCGGCGCGGCGTTTCCGCGGCCGTGGACCGGCTGCCGGTCGCCACGGCGCGTCGCGGCTACCGGTCGGTGCGCTTCGCGAAGCGGTTCCTCTCCTTCGCCGAACTGCCCGAGGAGACGGCGTTCCGGCGCAGCTACACCATGTACGACCGGGACGAGCTGCTCGCCCTGGTCGATCCCGACCTGGCCGGGACGGTGGAGGACGTGCTGACCGAGCACGCCGACGTGTATCAGGACAACGACCTCGACGACTTCGTCAACCGGATGTGCCTGGGTGACGCCCGGATGTTCCTGCCGGGTCTGAACCTCGCGTACACGGACCGGTCGAGCATGGCCGCGTCGACCGAGGTGCGGGTGCCGTACGTGGACGTCGAGGTGGTCAAGGCGGCCTTCGCCGTGCCCGGTGACCGCAAGATCGCCGGACGTCAGGGCAAGGCGGTCCTCAAGGAGGCGGCCGTCTCGGTCCTGCCCCGGGAGATCGTGTACCGGCCCAAGGGCCTGTTCAGCGCTCCGCTGCGGGCCTGGATGAGCCGCGATCTGGCGCCGCTGGTCCGCGAGGTGGTGCACGACGGCGAGCTGGTCCGGGCCGGGTTGCTGCGCCGCGACGCGCTGGCCCGGCTGGTCTCCGAGGACGCCGCCGGGCACCGGGACTACTCCAAGCATCTGTGGCACGTGCTGACCCTCGAGTACTGGTATCGCGGCGCGCTCTCCGGGGCCGGCCAGCACTCTCCCTCGACGGCGTAGAGACAAGAGGACTTCGGTGAAACAGGTTGTGCAGAACTACAAGAGCGGCGAGCTGACGCTGCTCGACGTCCCGGTGCCGGGGTGCAAGCCGGGCGGTGTGCTGGTGCGGAGCGCCTACTCGCTGATCTCCACCGGGACCGAGCTGATGAAGGTGTCCGAGGCGGGCATGTCGATGGTCGGCAAGGCCCGCTCCCGGCCGGACCAGGTCGCCAAGGTGGTGCAGAGCGTGGCCACCAACGGAGTGCCCGCCACCTACCGCAAGGTGATGGGCAAGCTGGACTCCTACACGCCGCTCGGCTACTCGCTGTGCGGGGTGGTCGAGCAGGTCGGCGCCGGGATCGACGACGTGTCCGTGGGCGACGTGGTGGCGTGCGCGGGCAACGAGCACGCGCTGCACGCCGAGGTGAACTGGGTCCCGAAGAACCTCTACACCCGGGTGCCGGACGGTCTCGCGCCGCGGCACGCCGCGTTCGGCACCGTCGGATCGATCGCGTTGCAGGGCGTACGCCGCGGGGAGCCGCAACTCGGCGAGGTGGCGCTGGTCGTCGGCCTGGGGCTGATCGGTCAGCTGGTGGTGCAGTTGCTGGCCGCTTCGGGGGTGCGCGTCGTCGGGGCCGACCCCGACCCGGTGCGCTGCGAACTGGCCGAGCGTCTGGGCGCGGCGGCCTGCGGCGATCCCTCCTCACCGGCCGTGGAGAACGCCGTCGCCGAACTCACCGGCGGTCACGGAGTGGACCAGGTGTACCTGGCGGCGGGCGGGAGCAGCAACGAGCCCGTCGAGCTGGCCGCGCGGCTGAGCCGGGACCGCGGCCGGGTCGTCGACATCGGCAAGTGCAGCCTGGACCTGCCCTGGAACGCGTACTACGAGAAGGAGCTCGACGTCCGGTTCTCCCGCTCGTACGGTCCCGGCCGCTACGACCCGGAGTACGAACTGGAGGGGCGCGACTACCCGATCGGCTACGTGCGCTGGACCGAGCGCCGCAACCTGGCGTGCTTCCTCGATCTCGTCGCCCGCGGTCGCGTCGACGTGGAGCCCCTGGTCTCCCACACGGCCGACTTCGACGACGCCGTCGAGACGTACCGGAGCCTGAAGGACGGCGGTCTCAAAGCCGTGGCCGTGCTGTTCCGGTACCCCGGACACACGGAGGAGGCGGTGGCCCCGGAGATGACCGTGCCCGCGGTGCGCCGCGGTGGCGGGGCCCCCGCACCGGGCCGGCCCGGCAAGTCGCCGGTGCGGCTGGCGTTCGTGGGCGCCGGGAACTACGCGACGTCGATGCTGCTGCCGCACCTGGCGCGGCGCGAGGGCGTCGAGTTGTCCACGGTCGTCACCACGACGGCGCTGTCCGCGGCCAACGCGCAGCGCAAGTTCGGCTTCGCCCAGGCGACCACGGAACTCGACGCGGTGCTCGACGACCCGTCCGTCGACGCGGTGTTCGTGGTCACCCGGCACAGCTCGCACGCCGAGCTGACCCGCAGGGCGCTGCTGGCCGGCAAGGCGGTGTTCGTGGAGAAGCCGCTGGCGCTGACCGAGGACGAGTTGGCCGGGGTGCTCGCGGCGGTGGAGGAATCGGGCAACGACCGGCTGCAGGTGGGCTTCAACCGCCGGTTCGCGCCGCTGCTCCTGGAGGCGCGGGAGCGGTTCGGCGCGCGGACCGGGCCGGCCAGCCTGCGCTACCTGGTCAACGCGGGCCGGCTGGAGCACGGCAGCTGGTACCTCCAGCAGGGCACCCAGGGCTCGCGGTTCGCCGGTGAGGGCGGGCACTTCATCGACACGGCGAGCCGGCTGCTCGACGCCGACCCGGTGTCGGTCTACGCGACGGCGACGCCCGGCAACGAGGACCTCCAGGTGGTGCTGGGCTACCCGGGCGGCTCGACCGCCACCATCAGCTACCTCACCACCGGCCCGGCCGGGTTCCCCAAGGAGGCGCTGGACCTGGTCGCCGACGGCCGGGCGCTGCGGCTCGACGACTTCGTCCGTGCCTCCGTCTACGACAGCGGCCGGAAGCGGTGGGTGAGTTCCCGGTTGCCGAAGGCGCGGGACAAGGGCCAGAACGCCGAACTGGCCGCGTTCATCAGGGCCGTGCGGACCGGCCGGCCGATGCCGGTGCCGCTGGAGTCGCTGGTGGCCACCACCACGGCCACCCTCGCCGTACAGACCAGTCTGGCCGGCGGCGCGCCGGTCACGTTGGCGGCGGCGCGATGACGGTGAAGTCGGGGAGTCCGGGCTGGTACCTGCGGCGGCTGTCCCGGATGGGGCCGCGGGAGGTCGGCGGCCGGGCGGGCGACGCCCTGCGCAGGCGGCGCTGGCGGTCGGCGCCGCCGCACTGCCCCACCGTGACCGGCGCCCGGTTCACCGCGGTCCTGCCCGCGGGGACGGTCGCCGCCGTGCCGCCGGACGCCGCGAAGCGTCTCGTCGCCGAGGCCGACCGGCTGATGGCCGGGCAGGCCGAGTACTTCGGGGTGGTCCGCGACGACCTGGCCGACCCGGACTGGTGGTACGACCCGAAGACCGGGCGCCGGGCTCCCTGGGGCTATGCCTTCGGGGTGCCGTACCGGGACGAGGAGGTGGTCGGTGACATCAAGCAGATCTGGGAGCTGTCCCGGCACCAGTACCTCACCGTGCTCGCCGCCGCCTACGCGATCACCGGCGACGAGCGGTACGCGGAGCGCGTGGCCGGCCATCTGCGGTCGTGGTGGGCGGCGAACGCGCCGCTGCACGGGGTGCACTGGACCAGCGGTATCGAACTGGGGATCCGGCTGCTGTCGTGGGTGTGGGTCCGCCGGCTGCTCGACGGCTGGCCGGGCGCGGCGGAGCTGTTCGAGCGCAACCCGGTGGCGCTGAACCAGATCTGGCACCACCAGCGCTGGCTGGCCGCCTTCCCCAGCCGGGGGTCCTCGGCCAACAACCACGTGATCGCCGAGGCCGCCGGACAGTTCGCGGCGTCCTGCGCCTTCGCGTGGTTCCCCTCCTCGGCGCGGCTGCAGGCCGACGCGCTGCGGTCCCTGGACCGGCACCTGCGGGGCAACACCTTCCTGTCCGGCCTCAACCGCGAGCTGGCCACCGAGTACCACGGGCTCGTGCTGGAACTCGGCCTGGCCGCACTGGCGGAGGCGGACCTCGCGGACGTGCCGGTGCCGCCGACGCTCCGGCTGGTGCTGCTGCGGATGACCGACGCGCTCGCGGCGATCGTCGACGACCGGTTGCGGCCGCCGCGCCAGGGGGACGCCGACGACGGCCACGGGCTGGTCCTGGACGGCGCGGGCACCGACCGCTGGGGCTCGCTGCTGGCCACCGGGGACGCGGTGTTCGGGCGGTGCGCATGGTGGCCGGACGTGACCGGAACCGACGTACGCACCCCGCTGCTGGCCGCGCTCATCCGGCCGTACCCGAAGGACCGAGCCGCACTCCCGGTGACCCGCCCGGCGAGCCGGCCGGCCCATTTCGCCGACGCGGGGCTCACCGTCCTGCGCGGACCGGCCGGGATCTGGTGCCGCTGCGACGGCGGTCCGCACGGCTTCCTGTCCATCGCCGCGCACGCGCACGCGGACGCGCTGTCCGTGGAGGTCCGGCAGGACGGCGTCGACGTGCTCGCCGACCCCGGGACGTTCTGCTACCACGGGCAACCCGTGTGGCGCCGGTACTTCCGGTCGACGCTCGGGCACAACACCCTGCAACTGGACGACGCCGACCAGTCCGTCTCCGGCGGCCCGTTCCTGTGGACCCGGCACGCCCGCAGCCGGGTGCTGGCCGCGGACCCGTCCGGGGCCCTGGACGGGGGGACGGCCCGCTGGTGCGCCGAGCACGACGGATACCAGCGGTCCGTGCACCGCCGCCGGGTGGAGCTGACGGCCGCGAGCCGGGAGCTGAAGGTGGTCGACGAGGTGCGCGGTCCGCGCCGGTCCGTGCGGCTGGCCTTTCACCTGGGTCCGGCGATCGCCGCGGACCTGACGGGGAGCCGGGCCGCCCTCAGCTGGACCCGGGACGGCGCGGAGCGCTCCGCCGTGCTCGACCTGCCCGGGGAGCTGAGCTGGCGGGCGCATCGCGGCGAGACCGATCCGCCGCTGGGCTGGTACTCCGCCGGTTTCGGGCGCAAGGAACCCGCCACGACGCTCGTCGGCACCGGCTTCTCCGACGGGGCCGAGGGGTTCACCACCGTACTCAGGTTCCACGGCTAGGGGGGCCGCGTGGGGATCAAGTGGCGGCGCTGGGCGTTGCCTGCCGCACCGCTGGCACTGGCCCTGCTGGCGGCGACCGGCTGTGAGAGCACGCAGGGCGCTCGGCCGAAGCCGGCCGCCGCGCCGACCGCGTCGGTGGCACGCGTGTGCGCCGAGCCGGCCGCCGGACCGGCGAAGGCGCCCGCGGGCGCGGTGACGGTGGACGCCGCGGTCGCCGGCGATCTGGCCGCGAAGACCAGGAAGAGTCCCCCGAACACCACGTTCTGGCTGCGGCCGGGCACCCACCGGCTCCAGCCGGACCGCTACGCGCAGGTCGTCCCCAAGGAGGGGAACCGCTATCTCGGTGCGCCGGGCGCGGTGCTGGACGGCCGGAAGACCAACCAGTACGCGTTCGGCGGCACCGCCCGCGACGTGACCATCCGCCACCTGACCGTGCAGGGGTTCGTCGCGCCGCACGACGAGGGCGTGGTCAACCACGACTCCGCCGACGGGTGGGTGATCGAGCACGCGACGATCCAGTACAACTCCGGTGCCGGGCTGATGGCCGGGGCCCGCCAGCGGGTCCGCGCCAGCTGTCTGCGCGGCAACGGCCAGTACGGCATGAACGCGTACAAGGGCGGCGGCGGCATCACCGGCCTGGTGGTCGAGGGCAACGAGATCACGGGCAACAACAGGGACGACTGGGAGCGGCGGCGGCCGGGCTGCGGCTGCACCGGAGGCGTCAAGTTCTGGGCCGTCGACGGCGCCGACGTCCGCGGCAACTGGGTGCACGACAACCGCGGAGCCGGACTGTGGGCGGACACCAACAACAACGACTTCCGCATCGAGGGCAACGTGCTGGAGGCCAACGACGGAGCCGCGCTGATCTACGAGACCAGCTACAACGCCGTCGTCCGCAAGAACACGATCCGGCGCAACAACTGGGTCGAGGGCCGCCGTTACGCCGACCGCGGCGACAGCTTCCCGCTCGCGACCGTCTACGTGTCCGAGTCCGGCGGCGAACCGCGGATCCGGGCCCGCACGGACAGGATCGAGATCTACGGCAACACGCTGGAGAACAACTGGTCCGGGATCACCCTGTGGGAGAACGCCGACCGGTTCTGCAACAGCCCGGCCAACACCTCCTCCGGTGAGTGCACGCTCCTGGTGAAGGACACCGACCGGTGCGCGCAGCCGGCCATCGCCACCGCACCGCTGTACGCCGACTGCCGGTGGAAGACCCAGCGGGTGGACATCCACGACAACCGCTTCGTGCTGGACAAGTCCGTCGTCGACTGCACGACGCTCTGCGACCGGATGGCGGTACTGGCCAACTACGGCACCTACCCGGACTGGTCGCCCTACCAGGGCGAGCGCGTGGCGGAGGCGATCACCGGCGAGCAGCACAACCGCTGGTACGACAACGTCTACGTCGGCGCGTGGACGTTCGTCGCCCACGACCCGAGCCGCACCCTCGACTCCGGACAGTGGCAGGGCATGCCGTACCGGCAGGACGAGGGCAGTACCTTCCGCGCTCGGGACGGTGGTTGAGATGGTGGTTGAGAGGGCCGCCGAGCACACCACGCCGAGGACCGTGGCGACGGTCTGGGGGCTGCTGGTCCTCAACACGCTGGGTTCCACCGGGGCGGAGACCATCGTGCCGCTCCCCCGCTCCCTCATCCAGATGGTCACCATGGGCGCGCTGGCCGCCGCGTTCGCGCTGGCGCTCGTGGTCAACCTCCGGCTGCGCGTGCGGGCGAGTTCCTTCCTCCTCCTGCTCACCCTGCTGCTGGTGCCGAGCGTGCTCTCCAGCCTGAGCCTGGAGTCCGGGTTCGGCGCGTTGTTCCGCTGCGCCCGGCTGGCGCTCTTCCTCGCCACCCTGTGGCTGCTCAGCCGCTGGTGGGACGGCGGCACGACGTTCGTCCGGCACCACATCCGGACGTACGTGGCGGTCCTCGGGACGGTGGCCGCCGGCGCGGTCGTCTCACCGGGCACGGCCCTGCCCGACCTGTACGGCGGGCGGCTGGTCGGCGCCCTGTGGCCGCTCACCCCGCCGCAGATCGGACAGTACGCCGCGGTCGTCATCGGCCTCACGGTGCTGCTCGTGCTCGGCCACCGGACCGACCGGACCAGTGCGGCGGTGGTCGTCGTGCCCGCACTCGTCCTGCTCATGCTGACCCATACCCGGACCGCCACGCTGGGTCTGCTGGTCGGGCTGGCCCTGGCGATCGGCTCGCTCGTCCTGACCAGCGCCGCCGCCCGGCGGTTCTTCACCTGGGCGGTGGGGTGCGCCGCGCTGGCGGCGGTGGTGTTCGGCTCCGCGCTGCACGCCTGGTTCCTGCGCGGCCAGAGCGAGGAGAACTTCACCAGCCTCACCGGGCGGGCCAAGGTCTGGGACGCCCTGCTGGCGGCTCCCCGGACAACTTCGGAGTACCTGTTCGGCGCGGGCCTGGGCGACAAGTCGTTCGGCGGGCTGCCGATCGACAACAGCTGGCTGGCCGTCTACCACGAGCAGGGCGTGACCGGCGTGGCGCTCGTGGCGGGCATGGTCGTCGTCCTGGGCGCCGTCGCACTGCTGCGGCCGCCCTCGCTGTCGAGGGCCTGCGCGATCTTCCTGATCGGCTACTGCGCCATCGCGTCGTACACCGAGGCGGGGCTGGGCGACGCCTCGCCGTATCTGCTGCATCTGGCCGTGGCCGCGTCGCTGCTGGCGGCTCCCGCCTCGCCGGCCACTGGCCTCCCGACGCCGGGAGCCCCCGGCCGACACGTCCCGCGATGGGCCCGCAGCACACCGGAGGTGACCTGAGATGCACGTCCTCGTGGCGCACAACCGCTACGCCTCGGCGCAGCCGAGCGGGGAGAACAAGGTCGTCGACCAGGAGGTGGCGCTGCTGCGCGGGGCCGGACACCGGGTCGGGTTGTTCGAGCGGCGCAGCGACGAGATCGCCGCCCGGTCGCTGCCGGGCAAGGTCGCGGTGCCGCTCCTCGTGCCGTGGAATCCGGCGGTGCGGGCGGAGTTCGCCGCACGGCTCCGTGCCGAACGGCCGGACGTGGTGCACATCCACAACGTCTTCCCGCTCCTGTCGCCGGCGGTGCTGGCCGCCTGTGCCGACGCGGGTGTGCCCGCCGTCGCCACGCTGCACAACTACACCCAGGTGTGCCCGCCAGGCACCTTGCAGCGGGACGGCCGGCCGTGCACCGAATGCGTCGGGTCCGGTCCGCTGCCCGCGGTCCGGCACGGCTGCTACCGGAACTCGCGGCTGGCGACGGTGCCGCTCGCGGTCAGCATGTCGGTCAACCGGCGGCGCTGGTGGTCCGGTGTGGAGCGGTTCTTCTGCATCTCCGCGGCGCAGCGCGACGTGCTGGTGGGAGCGGGCATGCCGGCCGAAAGGCTGTCGGTGAAGCACAACTTCGTGCCCGAGCCGGGCGCCCGGCGAACGGGCCCCGGCGAGCACCTGCTCTTCCTCGGGCGCCTCGCGGAGGCCAAGGGCGTGCGGCTTCTGATGGCCGCGTGGGACGAGATCGCCGCCGGTGGTGGCGTGGGCGTGCCGCTCGTGATCGCCGGCGCGGGGCCGCTGGAGCGGGAGGTGACCGCCTGGGCGGCGGGCCGGGACGACGTGCGGTACGTCGGGCTGTACGACCCGGCCCAGTGCCGGGAGGCCGTCGCTCGGTCGGTCGCCGTGGTGGCGCCGTCCACCTGGCTGGAGGCGTTCGGCCTGGTGGTCGTGGAGGCGATGGCCGCGGGGGTCCCGACCGTCGCCGCCGGTCACGGCGCCTTCGTCGAACTCGTCGAGGACGGGGTGAGCGGGCTGCTGCACCGGCCGGGCGAGCCCGCCTCGCTCGCCTCGTGCCTGCGCCGGATCACGGCCGGGGCGTCCCGGAACCGGGAGATGGGACAGGCGGCCCGGCGCCGTTACGAGCAGGGCTTCAGCCCGGCCGTCGGGCTGGAGCGCCTGTTGGAGGGGTACCGCACCGCGATCGCGGATCGGTCAGCACTGGCCCGGGGCGGGCGCGCCCGCGCGGGCAGGGGGGATGGGAACAGCACATGACAAGATGCCGACTCTGCGGCTCCGAGGCGACGGAGAGCGTCGTCGACCTGGGGGCGACACCACCGTGCGAGAGCTTCCTCTCGGCGGAGCAACTGGCCCAGCCGGAGCCGACATACCCGCTCCACCTGCGGGTCTGCACCGACTGCTGGCTCGCGCAGATACCTCCGCTGATCACGCCGGAGGAGACGTTCACGCAGTACGCGTACTTCTCCTCGTACTCGACCTCCTGGGTGGAGCACGCGCGCGCCTTCGTCGCCGACGCCGCGGCGCGGCTGGATCTCGGCGCCGACGCCTTCGTGGTCGAGGTCGCCAGCAACGACGGGTACCTGCTGCGGCACGTGACGGACCGCGGGATCCGCTGCCTGGGCATCGAGCCCTCGGTGAACGTCGGCGCCGCGGCGCGGGAGGCGGGTGTGCCCACGCTCACGGCGTTCCTGGACCCGGCGACCGGCACCGCCGTCCGCGCCGAGCACGGCCCGGCCGACCTGGTCGTGGCCAACAACGTGTACGCGCACATCCCCGACGTGGTCGGCTTCACCCAGGGGCTGCGTGCCCTGGTCGCCGACGACGGCTGGGTCTCGATCGAGGTGCAGCACCTGCTGACGCTGATCGAGGAGAACCAGTACGACACGATCTACCACGAGCACTTCCAGTACTACACGGTCGCGTCCGCGATCCGCGCGCTGGCGAGCGGCGGGCTCGCCCTCGTGGACGTCGAGCTGCTTCCCACGCACGGCGGTTCCATCCGGCTGTGGGCCCGGCCGGCCGAGGCGGCGGGCGAGCCGACCGGGCGGGTGGCCGACGTGCTGGCCCGGGAGAAGGCCGCCGGGCTGCAGGAACTGTCCGGGTACACCGAGTTCTCCGCCCGGGTGGCCAAGGTGCGCCGGGATCTGCTGCGCTTCCTCGTCGAGGCGGCCGAACGGGGCGAGACGGTGGTCGGCTACGGCGCGCCGGGCAAGGGCAACACCCTGCTCAACCACTGCGGCATCCGGCCCGACCTGCTGCCGTACACGGTCGACCGCAACCCGTACAAGCACGGCAGGTTCACCCCGGGCACCCGCATCCCGATCCTGCCGCCCGAGCAGATCGGCACCGACCGGCCCGCCTACGTCCTCGTCCTCCCCTGGAACCTGCGGGACGAGCTGGTCGAGCAGTTGTCCTTCGTACACGAATGGGGCGGCCGGCTGGTCTTCCCCATTCCGGAACTGAGCATTGTCGAGGTCAAGCGATGAAGGTCGTCCTGTTCTGCGGCGGTTACGGCATGCGGATGCGCAGCGGCACCTCCGACGACGTGCCCAAGCCGATGGCGATGGTCGGCCCACGGCCGCTGATCTGGCACGTCATGCGGTACTACGCGCACTTCGGGCACACCGAGTTCATCCTGTGCCTCGGGTACGGCGCGCACCACATCAAGGACTTCTTCCTCAACTACGAGGAGACGACGTCCAACGACTTCGTCCTGCGCGGCGGGCGCACCGAGCTGCTGTCCACGGACATATCCGACTGGACCATCACGTTCGCGCAGACCGGCATCGAGTCGCCGATCGGGGAACGCCTGCGCCGGGTGCGCCACCACCTGGACGGCGACGAGATGTTCCTCGCCAACTACGCCGACGTGCTCACCGACGCCCCGCTGCCGGAGATGATCGACCGGTTCGCCGCGCGCGACGCCGGGGCGTCGATGATGGTCGTCCCGCCGCAGTCGTCGTTCCACTGCGTGGAGCTGGGCGAGGACGGTCTGGTGGGCGGCATCACCGCGGTCGGCGAACTGCCACTGTGGGAGAACGGCGGCTACTTCGTGCTCCGTCAGGAAGTCTTCGACCACATACCGGAGAACGGCGACCTGGTCGCCGACGGATGCGCCCAACTGGCCAAGCGGGGACGCCTGGTGGCGCATCAGCACCGCGGCTTCTGGAAGCCCACCGACACGGTGAAGGAGCGGGCCGCCCTCGACGCCGCCTACGCCCAGGGCGACCGTCCGTGGGCCGTGTGGGAGCGGGCCGGCGTCGGAGCGCGCGCGTGATCGGGCTCGGGGCAGGGCCCCTGGACCGGATCGTCGCGGTGGGCGCGCACTGCGACGACATCGCCATCGGTGCCGGCGGCACCCTGCTCACGCTGTGCCGCGCACGGCCGGGCGTCCGCGTCGACGCCCTGGTGCTGTCCGGCGGTGGCGGCGAGCGGGAGCAGGAGGAGCGGGCCGCGCTCGACGCCTTCTGCCCGGGCGCCGATCTGCGGCTGACCGTGCTCAAGCTGCCGGACGGCCGGATGCCCGCGCACTGGGAGGAGGCCAAGGCCGCGGTCGAGGAGCTGCGCGAGCGGACCGAACCGGATCTCGTGCTGGCGCCGCGCACCGACGACGCGCACCAGGACCACCGCGGCCTGGCGGAACTGATGACCACCGCGTTCCGCGACCACCTGGTGCTCCGCTACGAGATCGCGAAGTGGGACGGCGATCTCGGGCGCCCGGTGGCGTACCAGCCGCTGTCTTTGGAGATCGCGGAGCGGAAGGTACGGCTGCTCCAGGAGCACTACCCCTCGCAGCGGCACCGGCCCTGGTACGACCGGGAGGCCTTCCTCGGTCTCGCCCGGATCCGCGGCATCGAATGCCACGCGCGCTACGCCGAGGCGTTCGCCGTCACCAAACTCACTCTCAACCTGGGGGGTTGAACAACCTTGCGCGTACTGCTGACCGGACACCAGGGCTATCTGGGCACCGTGATGGCGCCCGTCCTCACGGCCGCCGGGCACGAGGTCGTCGGTCTCGACGCCGGCCTGTTCGCCGACTGCCTGCTGGGCCCGTCGCCCGAGGACCCGCCCGGCCACCGGGTCGACCTGCGTGACGTCACGGCGGAGCACGTGAGCGGGGTGGACGCCGTGATCCACCTGGCCGCGCTCTCCAACGACCCGCTGGGCTCCCTGGCGCCGGAGCTGACGTACGACATCAACCACCACGCGTCCGTGCGGCTGGCCCGGCTGGCCCGCGACGCCGGGGTGCGGCGCTTCCTTTACGCGTCGACCTGCTCGGTCTACGGCGCCGCGGGCGGCGGCGACCTGGTGGCCGAGGACGCCCCGCTGCGCCCGGTGACGCCGTACGCGGAGTCCAAGGTGCGGGTGGAGGACGACCTGCACGCACTCTCGGACGGCGACTTCAGCCCGGTGTACATGCGCAACGCCACCGCTTTCGGCCACTCCCCCCGGCTGCGCGCCGACATCGTGCTGAACAACCTGGTGGGCCACGCGCTCCTGTCCGGCGAGGTGCTGGTGCTCTCGGACGGCACCCCCTGGCGTCCGCTGGTGCACGCCGTGGACATCGCCCGGGCCTTCACGGCCGCGCTGACCGCGCCCCGGGAGGCGGTGCACGACCGGGCGTTCAACATCGGCAGCGAGGTCAACAACGTCACGGTCGCCGAGATCGCCGAGCAGGTCGCGGCGGCGGTGCCGGACTCACGCGTGGTGATCACCGGGGAGACCGGTGCCGATCCGCGGTCGTACCGGGTGGACTTCTCCCGGTTCCGCGCCGCGGTGCCCGGCTTCGACTGCGAGTGGACGGTGAAGCAGGGCGCGCTCGAACTCGCCGACGCCTACCGGAAACACGGGCTGACCCGGCAGGACTTCGAGCGCCGCTTCACCCGGCTGGCCGTGCTGCGTGCGGCCTCCGAGGCCGGCTCCGTGGACGACACCCTGCGGTGGCGCGGATGACGACGGCCGGCGCCCAGCCCGAGGCGGCGGTCGGTGATCGGATGCACGCGCTGGTGGAGCGGATGTATCCGCTGTGCCGGAGCATCACGGGCGACGGGGTTCGGGCCACCCTGGAGATCGTGGACGAGTACCTTCCGCTGCGGGTGCACGAGGTGCCGACCGGGACGCAGGTGCTCGACTGGACGGTGCCGCAGGAGTGGAACATCCGCGACGCGTACATCGCCGACGCGCACGGCAACCGGGTCGTCGATTTCGCCGCGTCCAGCCTGCACGTGCTCGGCTACAGCGTCCCGGTGTCGACGACGATGCCCCTCGCCGAACTCCGCGCACATCTGCACACCCTGCCGGACCACCCCGCCTGGGTGCCGTACCGCACCAGCTACTACCAGCCCGACTGGGGTTTCTGCCTGGCCCAGGACACCCTGGACGCGCTGCCGGACGGCGACTACGAGGTCCGGATCGACTCCACCCTCGCGGACGGCCACCTCACCTACGCCGAGCACGTGGTCCCCGGGCAGGTCCCCGACGAGGTGATCGTCTCCTGCCACGTCTGCCACCCGTCGCTGGCCAACGACAACCTGGCCGGCATCGCGGTGGCGACGTTCCTGGCCCGGGAGCTGGCGGAACGGACTCCGTACTACACGTACCGGTTCCTGTTCGCGCCCGGCACCATCGGGGCGATCACCTGGCTGGCCCGCAACGCGGAGCGTGTGGAACGGGTCAAGCACGGCCTGGTGCTGGCCTGCGCGGGCGACCGGGGCCGGCTGACCTACAAGCGGAGCAGGCGCGGTGACGCGGGCATCGACCGGGTGATGCGGCATGTGCTGGAGACCTCCGAACGCCCGCACCACATCGCCGAGTTCACCCCGTACGGCTACGACGAGCGCCAGTTCTGCTCGCCCGGCTTCGACCTCGGCGTGGGCTCGCTCACCCGCACCCCGTACGCCGGCTACCCCGAGTACCACACCTCGGCGGACAACCTGGACTTCGTCTCCCCCCGGGCGATGGAGGACACGCTCGCCGTCTGCCGTGAGGCGTTCGCCGTGCTGGACCGCGACCGGCGGTACGTCAACCTCAGCCCCTACGGCGAACCTCAGCTGGGGCGGCGCGGGTTGTACGACTCGCTCGGCGGCCGCAGCGACGCCAAGCAGGCCCAGATGGCCATGCTCTGGGTGCTCAGCCTCTCCGACGGCGAGCACGGTCTGCTGGACATCGCCGAGCGGGCCGGGCTCCCGTTCGACACCGTCGCCGACGCGGCCGACGCCCTGCACGGCGCAGGGCTGCTCAAGGCATGACGCCCATGGCCACGGGAGGGAAGAAGACGACGACGGCCTCGGCTGACGGGGCCGGACCCGCGCGGCCCAGTGGCACGCGGGCCATGGCGGGCATGGCCGGCCGGCTGTCCTGGGGACTGGCCGACCAGGCGGCCTCCAGCATCTCCAACTTCGCGGTGGGGATCTACGTGGCCCGCTCGCTGGGGCTGACCGCGTTCGGCGTGTTCAGCCTGGCCTGGGTGACGTACGGCGTGGTGCTCAGCGTCTCGCGCGGGCTGGCCACCGACCCGCTCGTGGTGCGCTTCAGCGGCGTGCCGGAGGCGTCCTGGCGCGGGGCGGTGGCCCGGTCGTCGGGCACCGCCCTCGGCGTCGGCACCGCCGTCGGCGCGGTGTGCCTGGTGGTCGGCCTGGGCATGGGCGGCCGGGTGGGGCCCGCGTTCGCCGGCCTCGGCCTCATGCTGCCCGGGCTGCTGCTCCAGGACGCCTGGCGGTACTCGTTCTTCGCCGCGGGCCAGGGGCGCAAGGCGTTCGTGAACGACGTCGTCTGGGGTGTCGCCCTCGTCCCCGCCATGGTGGTGGCCGCCCGGGTGGGCAGCGTGACCGCTTTCGTGGTCGCGTGGGGCACGTCCGCCGCGGTGGCCGCCGTGTACGGCTGCTTCCAGTCCGGCATCCGGCCCAGGTTGACCGGGGCACGCGACTGGCTGCGCGACCACCGCGACCTCGGCTACCGGTACCTGGTCGAGAACGTCGGCGTCAGCGGCTCCAGCCAGCTGCGGGCGTACGGGCTCGGCGTGATCGTCGGGGTCGGCGCGGTGGGTGTGATCCGGGGTGCCGAACTGCTGCTCGGCCCCTTCCTCGCGGTACTGATGGGGCTGTCGCTGGTCACCGTGGCGGAGGCGGCCCGGGTACTGCGCCAGGCCCCGCGGCGGCTGGGCAGGTTCTGCCTCCTCCTGGGCGGCGGGCAGGCCGTCGGCGCCCTGCTCTGGGGCGCGGCGCTGCTGTTGGTCCCGGACCGGCTCGGCGAGCTGGTACTCGGCGATGTCTGGGACGCCGCCTCGGCCATCGTCGTGCCGGTCACGCTCGGTGTCGCGGGCGCCGGCCTCGGCACCGGCGCGGCGGCCGGGCTGCGCGCGCTCGCCGCGGCCCGGCGCAGCCTGCGCTGCCAGCTGTTCGCCTCCGTCTGCTACGTCGGCGGAGGGCTCGGTGGTGCCTTCGCGGCCGGCACGGTCGGTTCCGCCTGGGGCGTCGCCACCGCCGCCGCCTGCGGCTCGGCCGTCTGGTGGCTGCAACTGCGGGCCGCCCTGCGCGAGCGCCACCACCATTCCATTCGTGAAGTGAGGACGTCATGACCGCCCATCCCCGGCTGAGCATCGGCCTGCCCGTGTACAACGGCGAGGAGTACCTGTCCGAGGCGTTCGACGCCCTGCTCGGCCAGACCTACGAGGACTTCGAGCTGGTCGTCTCCGACAACGCCTCGACCGACGGCACCCGGGACATCTGCCGCCGGTACGCCGCGCGGGACTCACGCATCCGGTACCTCAGGCTGCCCAGGAACATCGGCGCGGCGCCCAACCACAACTATGTGTTCACCGAGTGCCGGGGCGAGCTGTTCAAGTGGGCCTCGCACGACGACCTGTACGCCCGGGACCTGCTGCGGCGCTGCGTGCAGGCGCTGGACGAGCGGCCGGAGGTGATCCTCGCGCACAGCGGGCAGGCGGTCGTCGACGGCGACGGCGAGGTGAAGGTCCCCTACGAGTACGGGCTCGCGACCGACTCGCCGCACGCGCCGGAGCGCTTCCGCAGTCTGCTGTTCGAGCCGGGCGGCGACGACTTCTACGGGGTGATGCGGGCCGACGTGCTGCGCCGGGTGAAGCCGCACGACAGCTACCACCACGCGGACCGCACGTTCGTCGCCGAGATCACCCTGCACGGTCCCTTCCACCAGGTGCCGGAGCTGCTGTACTTCCGCCGCGATCACCCCACTCGCGCCGAGCGGGCGAACCCGGGCAAGCGCGCCCGGTGCGTCAACCTGGACCCGCGCCGGGCGGGCCCGCTGCACCCGACGCCCCGGCTGCTCGCCGAGTACGTCTGGGGCTTCGTCGCGGCGATCCGGCGGGCGCCGTTGTCGGCCGCGGACCGGCGCGCGTGCTACCGCCACCTCGCGGCGTGGATGACCAGCCGGGCCAGGCCCGGCGCCGGTGAGCGGGTCGAGGACCGCGCACCCGTCGACCCGGGGCGGCTGGCCGTCTCCGTGGACGCGCTAGTCGCCGGCCGGGAGAGGAGGCAGGCATGACCGCTCCGCACGAAACGCCGGTGCGTGTCGGGCTGTTCGGGCTGCTCGGCTCCGGCAACGTCGGCAACGACGGATCGCTCGAGGCCGTGCTCGGGTACCTCCGCGCCGAGCATCCGGCGGCCGTCGTGGACGCGCTGTGCGGTGGACCCGAGCACGTGGAGAGCCGCTACGGGATCCCGGCGACGCGGCTGAACTGGTACAGCGGCGAGTACCGGACCGCGTCGCGGGCGGGCGCGATCGCGGCCAAGGGGCTCGGCAAACTCGTCGACGCCGTCCGCACCGCCCGGTGGGTGCGCCGGCACGACGTGGTGATCGTGCCGGGCACGGGTGTCCTGGAGGCCACGCTGCCGTTGCGGCCGTGGGGGTTCCCGTACTCGCTGTTCCTGCTCTGCGCGACCGGGCGGCTGCTCGGCACCCGGGTCGCCCTGGTCAGTGTGGGCGCCGCGACGATCGCCCGGCGGCCGACCCGGGTGCTGACGCGCTGGTCGGCGCGGCTGGCGACGTACCGGTCGTTCCGGGACGGCATGTCCCGTGACGCGATGCGGGTGATGGGCGTGGACACCGCGCGCGACGAGGTCTACGAGGACCTCGCGTTCGCCCTGCCGACACCGGCGACGAGCGCGGCACCGGCTCCGCCGGGCACGGTCTGCGTCGGTGTCATGGCCTTCTACGGCGGCAACGACGACCGCGCCAGGGCCGACGCGATCCACCGGCGCTACCTCGACGGGACGACCCGGTTCGTCCGCGCGCTCGTCGCGGAGGGCAGACCGGTCCGGCTGCTCACCGGCGACGGGCTCGACCGGCCGGTGGCCGACGGGATCGTCGACGCGGTGGACTCGCCGCTGGTCACCGTCGCCGAGACGGCCTCGCTCGCCGACCTGATGAAGGAGACGGCGGCCGCCGACACCGTGGTGGCGACCCGCTACCACAACCTGGTCTGCGCGCTGAAGGCCGGCACGCCGACGCTCGCGCTCAGCTACTCGGCCAAGAGCGACGCCCTGATGGCCCGCATGGGGCTGGCCCCGTACTGTCAGCCGGCCCGCGAGGTCGACGCCGAGCGTCTGCTGGAACTGTTCCGGGAGGTGGAGAAGCGTTCGACGGAGCTGCGGCTGACCCTCGCCGAGCGGAACGCGGCCGCCGTCCGGCGGTTGGAGCAGCAGTTCGCCGTCCTGACCGCGACCCTGTTCCCCCCGGCCGGCAACGCCGACGCCCCCGCCCGACAGGAGACCTCATGAAGGCGACCGCGGTCCCGGAGATCACCGGCGCGTACCTCTTCGAGCCCGTGCCGTACGCCGACGAACGCGGCTTCTTCTGCCGCACCTTCGACGCCGACGTGGTCCGCTCGGTGGGCCTCGACCCAGGCGCCTTCGTCCAGGACAGCGTGTCCCGTTCGGTCCGGGGCGTGCTGCGCGGACTGCACCTGCGCGCGGGGGCCGGAGAGGCCAAGCTGGTGCGGTGCTCGCACGGGCGGATCTTCGACGTCGTGGTCGACCTGCGACCCGGCTCCCCGACCTACCGCAACGTGGCCACCTTCGAACTGTCCGGCGAGACGCAAGTGACCCTGTACATCCCGGCGGGGTGCGCGCACGGCTTCCAGGCATTGACGGAGACCGCCGACACGTCCTACCGGATCGACCGCCCGCACGATCCGGCCGAGGACGTCACCATCGCCTTCGACGACCCCCAACTCGCCGTTCCCTGGCCGCTGCCGCCCAGGTCGATGTCCCGGCGGGACCGGGAGGCGCCGAGCCTCGCCGAGGTCCTGAAGCAGAGAGAGGGCTGACGTACGCGTGGACACCCAAGAGTCCGAAGGTTTCCTCCTGCCCCGGTCGCGGCAGGCCAACGAGCGGCTGCACGCCGCGATTCCCGGGGGCGCGCACACCTACGCCAAGGGCGACGACCAGTACCCCGACGACCTGGCCCCGGTCATCAGCCACGGCCACGGTGCCCATGTGTGGGACGTCGACGGCAACCGCTACGTCGAGTACGGCTCCGGCCTGCGGTCGGTGAGCCTCGGGCACGCGCACCCGCGTGTGGTCGAGGCGGTACGACGCGAAGTCGGCCGCGGAAGCAACTTCGTCCGGCCGTCCGTCGTGGAGGCCGAGGCGGCGGAACGCTTCCTCGCCACCGTGCCGACCGCGGAGATGGTGAAGTTCGCGAAGAACGGCTCCGACGTCACCACCGCAGCGGTACGTCTCGCCCGCGCCGTCACCGGGCGCGCACGGGTCGCCATCTGCGGCGACCATCCCTTCTACTCCGTCGACGACTGGTTCATCGGCACCACGCCCATGTCCGCCGGTGTTCCGGCGGCGACCACCGACCTCACCGTGGCGTTCCCGTACGGCGACCTGGCCGCCACCGAGGAACTGCTCACCCGGTACCGGGACGAGATCGCCTGCCTGATCCTCGAACCGGCCACCCACACCGAGCCGCCGCCCGGGTATCTCGCCGGTCTGCGCGAACTGGCCGACCGGCACGGCTGCGTGCTGGTCTTCGACGAGATGATCACCGGCTTCCGCTGGTCCGAGGCGGGCGCCCAGGGCCTGTACGGCGTCGTCCCCGACCTCTCCACCTTCGGCAAGGCGCTGGGCAACGGATGCGCCGTCTCCGCCCTGGCCGGGCGCCGCGACCTGATGGAGTGGGGCGGGCTGCGTCACTCCGGCGACCGGGTGTTCCTGCTGTCCACCACGCACGGGGCCGAAACGCACTCGCTGGCGGCCGCGATGGCGGTGCAGAGCACCTACGTCGAGGAGGGCGTCACCGCGCGTCTGCACGCGCTCGGCGAGCGGCTCGCCGCCGGTGTCCGCGACGTCGCGGCCGGCATGGGCGTGGCCGACCACGTCGTCGTCCGGGGCCGGGCGAGCAACCTGGTCTTCGCCACCCTCGACGAGAACCGCCGGCCGTCGCAGCCGTACCGCACGCTGTTCCTGCGCCGGCTCCTGGCGGGCGGGGTGCTGGCCCCGTCGTTCGTGGTGAGCGACGCGCTCAGTGACGCCGACATCGATCACACCGTCGACGTGGTGGCGCAGGCGTGTGCGGTGTACCGGAAGGCGCTGGACGCGGGTGACCCCACGCCGTGGACGGGGGGACGGCCGGTGAAACCGGTGTTCCGGCGTTCCGTGTGACCCGGCGTCAGCGGCGTTCCGGCTGAGGGGCGTCGGACATCCGGCCGGCCTGCCTGGCGGCGGTCCGGTCGACCAGCCACGCGGTGGCCGGTGTCACCGCCAGCGCGGTGCACCAGCCGCCGAGCGCATCCGTCGGGTAGTGCGCGCCCAGGGCAATCTGCGCCCAGCCCATCGCGGCGCCGGCCGCCGTGGCCGTGGCGAGCACCAGCGACGCGCGGGCCGCGCCGCCGAGCCGGAGCCGGCCGGTCACGAGCAGCGCCACCGTGAGGGCGAACGCGGTGAGGAAGGCGGTGTGCCCGCTCGGGTAGGAGAGGTGACCGTCGTGGATGGTGCGTCCCACCAGAGGCTTGAGAAGCTTCGTCGCCACCACGGTCAGGCCGGGCCCGGCCACGACGAGCACCGCCGCTCGAGGCCACCGCACCACCAGGGCACCCGCCGCCGCGGCCACCACCAGCATCGCCGCTCCCCCGGGCTCGCCCAGGAAGTCCGTGGCCAGGGCGACGTGCCGCCACGACGACCCGGCACCGTCCACCGCCGCCCCGACCCGCGTGTCCACCACGCCGGGCCCGCTGCCGCCGGCGTAGAGGATGCCGAGCGCGACGACCGCCAGTGCGGCGAGGGCCGCGATCGCCCCCCACCACACGCGCGGCCCCGTGGGAAGCACCGCGCGCTCCCGCGCACCGGTCACAGGCGCGCCCACTCAACGGGGGCGTCGGACGACGCGGTCGGGCCGCACGATGAGGGTCACTCTTCTACCCTAACCCTTGAGAAGTGCGGCCCTTCCGGGGCTCCGTCGTTCCCTCACGTCACGCCGGGTCGACTCGCCAGACCGTGCCGCCGATGGCCAGGGCGTACAGCTCTCCGTCGGTGTCCTGGGCGAAGGAGACGACCTCTCCGCCGTTCACACCGAGGTCGTGCTCGGCGGTCACCTTGCCGTTCTCGATCTCCAGAGAGCGCAGGGTGCCGTCGCAGTAGTCGCTGTAGACGTACTGGCCCTGGAGGTCCGCGACGGCCTGGCCGCGGTAGACGTAGCCGCCGGTGACCGAGCAGCCGAGGCCGTTGCGGTCGTACTCGTGGATCGGCGGGACGTGGTTCGCGGGCTCGGTGCCGCCGCGGAAGGGATGGGTGCCTTCCATCTGCGCCCAGCCGTAGTTCTCGCCGCCCTTGCTGTCCGCGGGCGCCCAGTCGATCTCCTCCCACGCGCTCTGGCCCACATCGGCGATCAGCAGGTCGCCGGAGCCGGCGTCGAAGGAGAACCGCCACGGGTTGCGCAGCCCGTACGACCAGATCTCGCTCCTGGCGTTCGGGTCGCCGACGAACGGGTTGTCCTGCGGGACGGCGTACGGGGTGCCGCCCCGCGGGTCGATCCGGAGCAGCTTGCCGAGCAGGGTGTCGAGCTTCTGCCCGTTGCCGTCGGGGTCGCCGCCGCCTCCGCCGTCACCGAACGCGATGTAGAGGTATCCGTCGGGACCGAACGTGATGTCGCCGCCGTTGTGGTTCGACTCGGGCTGCTCCTGGGTCAGGACGGTGCGCCGGGTGTCCTCCTGGATCGTCCCGTCCTGGACGGCGAACTCGTCGATGTGGCTGGTGCCCTGGAGGTCGGTGTAGGAGATGTAGAAGTGCGCGAAGTCCTTGTCGAACGTCATGCCGAGCAGGCCGCGTTCGCCGTCGGTGGTGGTCTCGTCGGAGATGTCGAGGACGGGTTCGCCGAGTCCGGCGTCGTTCAGGACCCGGACCGTTCCCGCGCGTTCGGCGATCCAGACCGTGTCGCCTGGTCCCGCGGTACCGGCGGTCGGGTTCGTGGCCTGGGCCACCTCCGTCAGCGCGACCTGGGCCGCGCTCGCGTCGGTGGCGGGCTCGTCGGCGTACGCCGTGGCCAAGGCCAGGGATCCGACGAGACCGAGCGTGCCGATGATCGCCGACAATCTGGTGCGAACTTTCACCATGGCCTCCCGGAGGCGGTGAGTGGGGGGAGTTCACCCGGCTGCTCGGGTCGCGGTCGTGGGGCGTCGTCCGAGCCGGCTCGCAACCCGGGTGGGGGGAGGTCGTGCCGCCGGCCACCGCCGACCATACGACCCCAGAGCGCTCAGGCCTAGACCAATGCACGCCACATCTGTCACTCGGTTTCCAAACCGATGGCGTTACCTGGTCGTTCCCCGGCTGCCGGCGTCTCCGAGGCGGTCGAGGCGATCGCGATGGGCCGGGGACAGGTGGAGGTTCTCGGCGGCGAGGTTCTCCTCCAGGTGGTCGATCCGGGCGGTGCCCGGGATCGGGAGGACGACCGGCGAGTGGCCGAGGAGCCAAGCCAGGGCAAGCTGTGTGGGGGTGGCATCGATTTCGGCGGCCACGGCGGCGACCTCGGCCCGCTGTCCTGACTCTCCCCAGGCGACAGGGCGCCAGGGCAGGAACGCGATCCCCGCTGCCTCGCAGGCAGCCAGCACCGGCTCGTGCTCGCGATCGAGCAGGTTGTAGCGGTTCTGCACGCTCGCGACATCGACGATCCGCCGCGCCTGGTCGAGTTCGCCGACGGTGACCTCGGACAGTCCGATCCGGCCGATCTTCCCCTCGTCCCGCAGCTCCCGGAGCGTGCCGACCTGGTCGGCGAGCGGGGTCTCGGGGTCGATCCGGTGGAGCTGGAGCAGCTCGATCCGCTCGACGCGCAGTCGGCGCAGAGCCTGCTCGACCTGGTCGCGCAGAACTGCCGGCCGGCCGTCGAGCCTCCACTCGCCGTCGGAGCCGGACCGGGCGACGCCGACCTTGGTGGTGATCAGCAGCTCATCGGGACAGGGGTGGAGGGCCTCGGCCAGGAGTTCCTCGTTGGCTCCGCCGCCGTACATGTACGCAGTGTCGATCAGGGTGACGCCCAGCTCGACGGCCCGCCGGGTGACCGCGAGAGAGTTCTCGCGGGCCGGGCCCGGGTCCGTCGGCAGGTGCATGGCCCCGAATCCGAGCCGCCGTACGCGCAGATCCCCGCCGATCAGAAACTCAGTCGAAGTCACGTGCCGCCTACTCCCCCTCGCTCAAGACGCCACGTTGTCAGCGCAGTTGTTCGACGCCGGACGGAATAGCGGATTGACCGCCGGGGCGAGCGGGCAGGGACGCAGGTGATGTCATGAGCACGACTCCTACCCCCACAAGGAGGTCGAACATGCACGTCCGCACACTGACCGGCGGTATCGCCGCAGCCCTGCTGATGTCCATGCCCCTGCTGAGCGGCCAGGCCGTGGCCGCCGACTCCCCGAGCGGCACCGCGCGCTCCCTGGCCGCGGCCACGGTGCTCACCTACGACGCGAGCGGTTCCGCGGAGTTCCGGTCGGCCGTCGACCGGGGCGCGGCGATATGGAACGAGAGTGTCGAGGGCGTGGAGATGCGCCCGGCGGCGTCCGGGCAGCGGGCCAACATCCGCATCCTGGCCGACAACGGCTGGCCGCGTGCCTACACCACCTCGCTGGGCAACGGCACGGTCTACATCGGGCGCCAGGCGGTGAACCAGGGCTACAACACGGTGCGCATCTCGTCCCACGAACTCGGCCACATCCTGGGGCTGCCGGACCGCAAACCCGGACCGTGCTCCAGCCTGATGTCCGGCTCCACGGCGGGCGTCGCCTGCACGAACCCGTATCCGAACGCGGCGGAGAAGTCCGAGGTCGAGGGCAATTTCGGTACCGCGGCCGCCTCGCCGTCCGAGGCTGCGGCGCGGATGCCCGTGCTGGTGCGCGACTGACCGGGGCGCGACTGCCGTACGGCACCTCACTGGTGCCGTACGGCAGTCGCACCATCAGCCCTCGAGCCCGCGCAGGTACGCGCCGAACTTCTCCAGACCGTCTATGTTGCGGGGCCCGCTGATGCCCTCGTTGTAGTCGAGGACGAAGAAGTTGTTCTTCTTCACGGCGGGAAGTCCCTTGGTGTGGGGGGACTTCTTCAGGAAGTCGATCTTCTTCTTGGCGGGCAGGTCGCCGTAGTCGAGGATGACGACGACCTCCGGCTCCGCTTCGGCGACCGACTCCCAGTTGACCTGGGTCCAGCGCTCGTCGAGTCCGTCGAAGACGTTCTTGCCGCCGGCGGACTTGATGATGTCGTTGGGCGGGACCTGATTGCCCGCGGTGAACGGCTGGTCGGTCCCGGAGTCGTAGAGGAAGACCGGAACCGGGTCACCCGCCGGGGCCTTGGTCTCGACGGCCTCGACGCGCTCCTTGAGACCGTCGACCACCGTCTTGGCCTTCTCCTCGACCCGGAAGATCCTGCCCAGCCGTTCGAAGTCGGTGTAGAGGGCTTCGAAGGGGGTGACCTTCTCCGGATGCCCGGGATAGTTGAAGCAGCTCTCGGTGTGCATGAAGCTCTGGATGCCGAGCTTGTCCAGGATGGCCGGTGTGATGCCCCGCTCGTCCTTGAATCCGGAGTTCCAGCCCGCGACGACGAAGTCGGACTTGGCCTCGACGACGACCTCCTTGTTGAGCAGGTCGTCGCTGAGCATCTTCACCTTGGCGTACTCGGACGCATACGGGGACTCGCTCACCGGTGGGTTGGCCGGCGGCATCACGTAGCCGTGCACGTGATCGGTCAGGCCCAGGGCGAACAGCTTGTCCGCGCTGCCGGCTTCGTAGGCGACGGCCCGCTCGGGGACCTTGTACCGCACCGGCTCACCACAGCGCTTGACGGTGACCTCGGCGGACGTCTTGGCGTCCGGTTCGACCTCGGCGCCGCAGCCGCTGAGCACCAGCGCCGCCGCCAGGGCGGATCCGAGGGCCGCACGCTGCCGTGCCGGGACGGGGAAGGGGGTTCTACGCATGTCGTGAGGCGCCTTTCACCGGGATGAGCCGAGCGAGTAGAGGAGTTGGGGACCGCCCGTGAGCGGGTGCGGGACGACGCTGGCCGTCACGCCGAAGACGTCGCCGACCAGTTCGGTCGTGAGGACGTCCGCGGGCGTGCCCGAGGCGACGAGGCGGCCCCGCGCCAGCACGCCGAGGCGGTCGCAGGCCGCCGCGGCCAGGTTGAGGTCGTGCAGGACGACCAGGACGGTGAGGCCGGACCCGCGCAGCAGCGAGAGCAGCTCGACCTGGTGGCGGACGTCGAGGTGGTTGGTCGGTTCGTCCAGGATCAGGATGCTCGGTTCCTGGACGAGGGCGCGGGCCAGCAGGACGCGCTGGCGCTCGCCGCCCGACAGGGTCAGGACTCCGCGCTGTGCGAGGTGACCGATGTCGAGCTGGTGCATCGCGTGCTCGCACAGTTCGCGTTCCCGGCCGCTGAGCGCCTGGTTCCCCTGGAGATGGGGCGCGCGGCCGAGTGCGACGACCTCCTCGACCGTGAAGTCGAAGTCGACGGCGCCGTCCTGGGTCATCGCCGCGATGGCTCGCGCGCTCTGCCGGAGCGACAGCCCTGCCAGGTCCCGATCGCCCACCCAGATGGTTCCGGAGCTGGGTCGCAGGGCCCGGTACACGCACCGCAGCGCGGTGGACTTGCCACTGCCGTTCGGGCCGACAAGACCCACGACCTGCCCGTCCGGCACGTCCAGGGACAGGCCGCGCACGAGGCTCTTGCCGTCGGTCACGACGGAGAGTCCGTCGAGCCTCAGTTCCATGTCAACGCCCCCCGAACGTATAGCCCTTGCGGCGCATCAGGGCGATGAAGACGGGCACGCCCACGAGTGCGGTGATGACGCCGAGCGGCAGCTCCCGGGGGGCCACCACGGTCCTGGCCGCCAGGTCGACCCACACCATGAAGATCGCTCCGGCCAGCGGTGCCACGGCGAGGACACGGGCGTGGGTGGCGCCGACGAGCATGCGCACCACGTGCGGCATGACGAGTCCGATGAAGGCGATGGCACCGCTGACGGCGACCATGACGCCGGTGACGAGGGAGACGAGTACCAGCAGCCCCTTGCGGTGCCGGTCGGGGCCGACGCCCAGGCTCGCCGCGGTCTCGTCGCCGAGGGCGAGGACGTCCATCACCCGCCCGTACCGGTGCAGGACCAGGATCCCGGCCGTGACCACCACCGCCACGACGGGCAGCGAGCCCCAGGTCGCGGCGCCGAAGCTGCCCATGGTCCAGTACAGGACCATGCTCGTCGCCTCGCTGTCCGGCGCGAAGTAGACGATCAGGCTCATCACGGCCTGGAAACCGAGCGACATGGCCACGCCGGTCAGGACGAGTCGCAGCGGGGAGAGCGCACCCCGGCTGGCGGACGCGGCGTACACCAGCAGCGAGGCGGCGAGCGCGCCGACGAAGGCTCCGGCGGAGACGGCGTAGATGCCGAGGGCCGCGAGCCCGCCCGTGACCGTGACGGCGACGGCGCCGACGGAGGCGCCCGACGAGACCCCGAGGACGAAGGGGTCGGCCAACGCGTTGCGCACCATGGCCTGGATCGCCACGCCGACCGCGCTGAGCCCGGCCCCGACCAGGGCCGCCAGCAGGACGCGTGGGGTGCGGATCTGCCAGATGATCTGGTACGTCGTCACCTCGCCCTGGCCGATGACCCCGCCGCTGAGCGCCGCCCACAGGTGACGGGCGGTCTCCCCCGGGGTGATGACCGCGGGTCCCAGGCCGATGGCCACGACGACCGAGGCGAGCAGGAGGGCGGTCAACGCGCCGCAGGCCAGCAGCAGTCCCGTGCGGGAGGCGAGTCGGCCGCCGCCTCCCGCGGCGGGTGCGGGCGCCTCGGCCGCGGCGAACGCGTCGGCGCGCGCCGTCGGTATGGATGTCGGGGGCGGAGGCACGTGGCCTACCTTCGCTTTCTTTGGATAATGGGAACCATGTTCAGGTGGGGAATCTAGCACGTCGGCCCCGCGTGATCGCGCGGTTCGGGAAATCCTCGGCCGGCTATGGACCTGACCAGACTTGTTCATTTACGGTTTGGACATGCCTGGACAGGTACACAAACACCATCGCATCGTCCGTGTCCTCTCCGACGAGATCAGGGCCGGAGTCCACGCCGACGGCAGCAGGCTCCCCGGGGAGCACGCGCTCACCCAGCGCTTCGGGGTCAGTCGCACCACTCTGCGGCAGGCGCTGCAAGCCCTCGGAGAGGAAGGGCTCATCGCCACCCATGCCGGGATCGGCTCCTTCGTCACCTTCGAGGGGACACCGATCGACCACCGGCTCGGCTGGACCAAGGCCCTCGCCGAGCAGGGCACGGAGCTCACGTCGGAGACCCTGCGCTTCGAGGAGGTGAGCGACCACGGGCTGGCCGCCGAACTCGGAATGGAGTCCAGTATGTTCGTAGCACTGGACCGGGTGAGGCGACTCGCCGACGGACGGGGCGTGTCGCTGGAGCGCAGCAGGGTCCCTGCCACGGGAGACCTGGCCGGGCTGCCCGAACGCGGCCTCGTCGACGGCTCGCTGAGCCGGGCGCTGATCGCCGCGGGCCGGGTCACCGTCTCCGGCGAGGGTGTGGTGTCGGTGCGCGGGCTCGACGCGGCGGACGCCGCTGTGCTGCACCGCTCGCCCGGCGAGTCCTTCCTGCGGCTCGCCCAGGTGTACCGAGCGGGCGACGGCTCGGTCGTCGAGCAGGTCACCAGCCTGCTGGATCCCGCCAAGTTCGAACTGCACGTGCGCTCGGGCCAGGGAGGCCGGCCGTGACCGACCGGCTCGACCGCGCCCTCGGCGCCTACTACGGGCTCGCCCTCGGCGACGCTCTCGGCATGCCCACACAGGTGATGTCCCGGGAGGACGTCGTCCGGGTCTACGGCAGGCTCACCGGCTTCCGACCCGCGCTCCCCGACAACCCGGTGAGCGCCGGCATGCCCGCCGGCTCCGTCACCGACGACACCGACCAGGCCGTCATCGTCGGCCGACTCATCGCCGAGGGACACGGCCGGATCGATCCCCTGCGCCTCGCCCACGACCTGCTCGACTGGGAGAAGGAGATGAAAGCCAAGGGCTCCTTCGACCTCCTCGGCCCCTCCACCAAGGCCGCCCTGGACGCGGTGGCAGGTGGTGTTCCGGTCCGGGAGGCGGGCAGGAACGGCACGACGAACGGCGCGGCCATGCGTGTCACCCCGGTCGGCATCGCCTGCGACGTCCAGCCGCTGGACGTCTTCCTGGACCATGTCGTGGAGTCCTGCCAGGTCACCCATGACACGGGGCTCGGGATCGCGGGCGCGGCCGCCGTCGCCGCCGCCGTCAGCACGGGTGTCGGCGGCGGCTCGCTGGACGACGCCGTCGCCGCCGCGGTGGCCGCGGCCCGGGCCGGTGCGCGGCGCGGCCACTGGGTCGCCGGGGCCGACATCGCCGCCCGGATCACCTGGGCACGGGACCTCGTACGGCATCTCCCGGAGGCCGAGGCGCTGGACCGGATCGTCGCGCTCGTCGGCACCAGCGTCGCCAGCCAGGAGTCGGTGCCCGCCGCGTTCGCGGTCCTGGCGGTGGCCGACGGAGACCCGTGGCAGGCCGCCCTGCTCGCCGCCAACCTCGGCGGTGACAGTGACACCATCGGCGCGATCGCGGGTGCCGTCGCCGGGTCCGTCGCCGGGCTCTCCGGGCTGCCCGCCGAGGCCGTGGACACGCTGCGGTCCGTCAACTCCCTGGAACTCGAACCCCTGACCACACGGCTGCTCGCACTCCGCTGAGCCGCCGAGCACGCCCCGCCCCTCCGCACCAGCAAGGAGGTTCCGTCATGACCGCTTCGAAGACGAACGATCGCGTCGGCGCCATGGAGACCCGTGGGATCGAGCCGGTCCCCGACCACGAGCGGCACGGCCAGGCCGGCCAGATGTTCTGGACCTGGTTCGCGGCCAACATCAGCATCCTCGGGCTCCCGCTCGGCGCGACCCTCGTCGCCTTCCGCGGCCTGAACATCTGGCAGGCGGCCCTCGTCGCCGCTGTCGGTTCCTTCGGCTCCTTCGCGCTGGTGGGAGCCCTGAGTCTGGCCGGCAAGAAGGGCGGGGCGCCCGCGCTCACCCTCTCCCGCGCGGTCTTCGGACAGCGGGGCAACGCCGGTCCGACCCTCATCACATGGCTCAGCCGGGTCGGCTGGGAGACCATCACCACCACGACCGCGGCGTACGCGCTGCTGGCCATGGTGCACACCGCCTTCGGGGTGGGCCGGAACACCGTGCTGACCCTGGTCTGCCTGCTGGTCTTCATCGGCTGCACGCTGCTGATCAGCGGCCTCGGCCATGCCACCATCATGTGGATCAACAAGTGGGCCACGGTCGTCTTCGGCGCGCTCAACCTGGTCGTGATGGGCTTCCTGGTCGCCACGGTCGACTGGTCCGAGGTTCTGGGCACCCCGGCGGGTCCGGCCAGCGGTGTGATCGCGGGGATCGGCTTCATCGCCGCGGGTACCGGCATCGGCTGGGCCAACGCCGGTGCCGACTACGCCCGTTACCTCCCCCGGGCCGTCCCCGGCCGCCGGCTCATCGGGGCCTCCGCCTTCGGTGCGGGCATCCCCCTCGTCCTGCTGATCTCCCTCGGTTCGCTGCTCTCGGCGGGCGATCCCACGCTCGCCACCTCGTCCGACCCGGTGGCGGCCATCAACGCGATGCTGCCCTCCTGGATGGCGATCCCCTATCTCGTCGCGGCCTTCGGCGGACTGCTGATGTCGAACCACCTCTCCACCTACTCCGCCGGGCTGACGATGATCACCCTGGGGCTGCGGGTGCCGCGGGCCGTCGCCGTCGCCCTCGACGTGGTGCTGATGTTCGCGGGCGGCGTCTACTTCATGCTGATCGCCGACGACTTCTACGGGCCCTTCTCGACGTTCCTGACCCTGCTCGCCGTTCCCATCTCGGCCTGGATCGGAGTGATCGCGGTCGACTCGCTGCGCGGGCGCGCCTACGACCCGGAGGCGCTGATGGACACCACGTCGACCAGCCGTTACTGGTACTCGGGCGGCTTCCGGCTGCCCGCCGTCCTGGGCTGGGTCGCCGCCATCGTGGCCGGCCTGCTCTTCACCAAGGCCGCGACCGGTGAGGCGGACGTCTGGTTCGCGGGTCCGCTCTCCGACACCTGGTTCGGCCGGAACGGGCTCGGCTGGGCGATCTCCATGGCGGTCGGCGCCGCCGTGTACGCGTTGTTCGACCGCGGCAGCCGCTCCGTCGCGGGCAGCGGGGACCGGACCGTGCCCTCCGCCCTGCAGGAGGCCGGACGATGACCGGCCGTCTCGTCCTCGCCGGCAATGTGATCGCCGACCTCGTGATCGAGGTGCCCGCGCTGCCGGAACGCGGCGGGGACGTCATCGGCACGCGCAGCGAGACGACCGCCGGCGGCGGATTCAACACCCTGGTCGCCGCCCGTCGGCTCGGCACGGAGGCGGTCTTCGCCGGGCTGCACGGCAGCGGTCCGTACGGCGATCTCGTGCGCGAGGCGCTCGCCGCCGAGGACATCGGCACCCTGCTTCCCGCCCGTACGGAGGCCGACACCGGCTTCACCGTCGCCTTGATCGACGGCGGCGGCGAACGCACCTTCGTCACCAGCTTCGGTGTCGAGGCCACGCTGCGGCCCTCGGACATCGAGGCGGTCGCGGGGCAACTGCGCCCCGGGGACCTGGTGCAGCTCTCCGGCTACGGCCTGGTGCTGCCGGTCAACGGTCCCCTGCTGTCCGCCTTCGCGTCCGGGCTCCCGGCGGGCATCACGCTCTGCCTCGACCCGGCGCCCCTGGTGGCCGACATCCCCGAGGCCGTCCTCGCGCCCGTCCTCGCCCGCACGGACTGGCTCAGCCTCAACGCGCGAGAGGCCCGCCTGCTCTGTGGGCACGAGGATCCGCGGGCCGCGGTGGCAGCCCTGCGGGATCGGCTGGCGCCGACGGCGGGCGTGCTCGTGCGGGCCGACAAGGACGGCTGCCGGCTGGCACTGCCCGGCCGGGAACCGGTCCACGTGCCGGGCTTCCCCGTCGACGCGGTCGACAGCAACGGGGCGGGAGACGCCCACGTCGGTTCGTTCCTGGCCCTGCTCGCACAGGGCCACGACCCGCTGACAGCCGCGCGCGGCGCCAACGCGGCGGCGGCCTTCGCGGTGGGCCGCCGGGGCCCGGCCACCGCACCCGACCGCGCCGAACTGGCGGCGTTCCTGGGCGCGGACCCGCTCGCGAAGGCCCTGTTCGGAGCGGAGGGTCCGTAAGGAGGCCGTCCCCGCCCGCTTCTTCAGAGGCCGCGTCGGGGCAGGCGTACGACCTGGACGAAGAAGTCGTCGATCTGGCGGACCGCGGCGATGAACTGGTCCAGGTCGACCGGCTTGGTGACGTAGGCGTTGGCGTGCAGCTTGTAGCTGCGCAGGATGTCCTCCTCGGCCGCCGAGGTGGTCAGGACGACGATCGGGATGTCGCTCAGCTCGGGGTCGGACTTGATCTTCTCCAGGACCTGCCGGCCGTCGTACTTGGGCAGGTTGAGGTCGAGCAGGATCAGGTCCGGCCGGGGGGCCTCGGCGTGGCCGGCGCGACGGTAGAGGAAGTCGAGCGCCTCCTCGCCGTCCCGGACCACGTGCAGGGTGTTGCCGATCTTGTTGTCCTCGAACGCCTCGCGCGTCATCAGCTCGTCGCCCGGGTCGTCCTCGACGAGGAGGACGTCGATGGGGGTGGCGGGTGTCGTCATGCCAGGGCCTTTTCCTCGGTACGGGAGTCGATGTCGCCGGTGTCGTTCGCGACGGACGGCAGAGTGAAGCAGAAGCGGGTACCGCCCGTGTGGGCGGTGTCGATCCAGATGCGCCCGCCGTGGTGTTCGACGATCTTCTTGCACAGCGCCAGGCCGATGCCCGTGCCACCGTACGTGTCCCGGCTGTGCAGCCGCTGGAAGATCACGAAAACCTTCTCGGCGAACTCCTGCGGGATGCCGATCCCGTTGTCGGTGACGCAGAACCGCCAGACTCCGGGGGTGTCGGGGTCCTCGTCGCAGGTGATCCGGATCCAGGGGGCGCGCTCGGGGTCGCGGAACTTGACGGCGTTGCCCACCAGGTTCTGCCAGAGCATGACCAGCAGGGTCGGATCGCCGACGACCCGGGGCAGTTCCTCGGGGCGCTCGACCTGCGCACCGGTCTCGGTGATGACCGTGTCGAGGTTGGTCAGGGCCTTGGACAGGAACTCGTCGAGGCCGCACTCCACGGCGGCGTCGTTGAGCCGGCCCACCCGAGAGAAGGTGAGCAGGTCGTTGATGAGGACCTGCATGCGCTTGGCGCCGTCGACGGCGAAGTCGATGTACTGCAGGCCCCGGTCGTCGAGCTTGTCGCCGTACCGCTTCTCCAGCAGCTGGCAGAAGGAGGCGACCTTGCGCAGGGGCTCCTGGAGGTCGTGGGAGGCGACGTAGGCGAACTGCTCCAGTTCGGCGTTGGAGCGGCGGAGTTCCACGGCCTGGGCGTCCAGGTCGGCGGCCTGCCGGCCCAGGTCGTCCTGCTGCCGTTGGGACGCGGCGAGCTCCGCGACGATCCGCTGCCGCATGTCCTCGACGTCCCGGGCGACGGCGGTGAGGTCCGCCGGCCCCTCGGCGGGGATGGAGTAGTCGAACTCCCCGCGCGCCACCTTCCGCGAGGCCTCGCGCAGGTTCTGAAGAGGCCGCGCCACCAGCAGGCGTACCACGATCGCCAGCGCCACACCGGCCAGCAGGAAGGCGGCCACCATGACGCCGAAGGTCAGATTGCGCAGCGTGCGGGCGTCGGCAAGCTCAGCCTTGCCGTCGTCGACGACGTCGGTGAGGTCGCGGTTCTGCTGGGTCCAGGCGGCGCGCATCGCGTCGAAGACCTTCTTGCCCCGCCCGGCGGTCGTCTGGTCCACGGTCCGGGGTTCACCGGGCGTGACCCCGTCCACGAGGGGGGCGGCGTAGGTGCGTCGCCACTTGGCCGCCTGCCGCTGCACCGTCTCCAGGTCCGCGAGGAGCACGGGCTGGTCCCCGATCAGCGTGCGCAGCCGGGCCGCGGCCCGGGCCTCGTCCTTCCTGCCCTGCTCGTAGGGGGTGAGGAACTGCCGGTCGGCGGCGATGGCGTAGCCGCGTACGCCCGTCTCCTGATTGACCAGGGCTGCCTGGAGCCGGTACGCCTCGGTCTGGGCCGGCTGGACGCGGTCGGTGAGCTGGTCGGTGAGGTCCGTGGTGCGTCCCTGCACCCGGGCACCGACCACGGTGCCCACCACCACGATGAGGACCATCAGGCCGAGTACGAGCTGAAACCAGCCCTGCACCGTCAGCCGGCCGCCGCTCCGCGGCCGCCGTGTCTCGTCAGCCACTTCTTCCGTCTCCACCCTTGTTCCCGTTCTCCTGCAGCGCGTTCCAGCGCAGGTGCAGCACGGCCACGTCGTCGGCGAGGCCGCCCTGCTCCTCGGCGAGTTCCTCGGCCCGCTCGATCAGGCCGTCGACGAACGGCTCCGGGGCCAGCCGGGCCACCTCTTTCGCGAGCCGGAGCAGCCCTTCCTCACCGAGCCGCTCCCTGCCCTGGCCGACGTATCCCTCGAAGAGTCCGTCGGTGAAGAGCACCAGTGCCGCTCCCGGGGGGAGGGGCAGTTCCTGGACGGGCCAGCGGGCCAGGCCCGGCACCACGCCCAAGGCGGGTCCCCCGGCGACCTCGACCCACCGCACGTCGCCGTCGTCGGTACGCAGCAGCAGGCCCGGGTGCCCGGCCCGCACCATCCGGGCGCAGGGTGCGCCCGGCGGAAGGATGAGGCTGGTCAGTGTGGCGAAGACTTCGGTCCGTGCCCGTTCGGCCACGAGGATCTCCTCCAGGCGGCCGATCTGCTCGGGCCCGGTGACACCGCTGAGTACCAGGGTGCGCCAGGCTATGCGCAGCGCGACGCCGAGGGCGGCCTCGTCGGGGCCGTGCCCGGAGACGTCACCGATGACGGCGTGCACGGTTCCGTCGGGGCTCTGGACGATGTCGTAGAAGTCGCCGCCTAGCAGCGCCTGGGCGCGGCCGGGGCGGTAGCGGGCCACGACGTCCACGCCGGTGCCGTGCAGCAGCGGGCGGGGCAGCAGGCCCCTCTCCAGCCGGGCGTTCTCCCGGGCGTGCATCTGGCTGGCCTGCAGCGCCACCGCGGCCTGCTCGGCCTCTTTGCGCTGCATGGCGTACCGCACGGCCCTGCCGAACAGTTCCGGCTCGACGCGACCCTTGACCAGGTAGTCCTGGGCACCCGCCATGAGGGCGGCGAGGCCGGTCTCGTCCTCGGCCAGACCGGTGAGCACCACGACGGCGACCTGCTCGGCCAGGGCGTGGACCCTCGACACGGCCTCGAGCCCGTGGGCGTCCGGCAGGTGGAGGTCGAGGAGCACGCAGTCCGGGGCCTCCGCGAGCAGCAGCTCGCGGGCCTCGGCCATGGACCGGGCCCAGCGCAGGCGCATCTTCAACGCGCTGTCGGCGACGAGTTCCTCGACCAGCAGGGCGTCGCCCGGGTCGTCTTCGATCAGGAGCACCGACGGTTCCCGCCACTGCCAGGCCTCCGCGTCGGAGGTCCCCGCGGACGCGGGCATGCCGCCGGCCCATGACTGTGGCGCCGCCACCCTGCCTCCACCTTCCGTCCCGTCAAACACAGGATCATGGCTCTGAGTACGGGGTCCAGCACACTCGGGCCGCCTCCCCCAAGACGACTTCGCCCGCTCTTACAGAATGTACACAACATCGGGCGGGTGACGCGCCGGATGTGCTCCACGCAACTCCCCGTGAGGGCGTACCGGATATCACGCGGATGCTCGGCACATATCCGGTCCGCAACGCCTGGCTCTCGCCCCCTGAGTGGGCCACCCTGCCGGCTCTGGCGACCGACGGGGCGAACGCGCACGGCGGCGGGACGCCCGCGGGCGGCCGCGTCCCCTCCCCCGTTCTGCTGGGCGGTCGGTTCCTGGTGCGGGAGGCCCTCCGGCACTCCAACAGGGGCGGTGTCTACCGCGCGCTGGACCGGCACTACGGGGACCGCCGGACGGTGGCCAAGGAGGCGCGTCCCCACATCGACGCGAGGCCGGACGGCATCGACGCCCGGGACCACCTCCACAACGAGTACCGGACCCTGACCGTGCTGGAGCCGTTGGGCATCGCGGTCCGGCCGGTGGACCTCTTCGAGCATCAGGGGCACCTCTTCCTCGCCGAGGAGGAGGTGCCCGGTACCACCCTGTACCGGTGGGCGAGGGAGCGGGAGCTCGGCGAACCCGGCCGGGGCCTGGCAGCGGGGCAGGTGCTGCCCACGGCCCGGCGCCTGGTGGAACTGGTCGCGGCCGTACACGACAAAGGGCTGGTGATCAGGGACTTCGCCCCCAGCAACGTGATGGTCACCCCGGACGGGGACCCGCTGCTGATCGACACCGAGTTCGTGGCGGCGGTCGCGGAACCGGTGACCGGTGTGGGTACTCCGGGCTTCACCGCGCCCGAGGTGTGCCTCGGTTCGGACCGGACCTCCCCGGCCACCTCGGCAGCGGACCTCTACGGTCTCGGGGCGACGCTCTTCCACCTGTGCACCGGCTTCGTTCCCCTGCTGCCCGAGGACCGGCCCGGCACCACGCGCGCCGTCGCACCGCGCTCCCACGACGAGCGGGTGCGGCAGCTGGTGACGGCGGCCTCCGCGGACAGTCCGGCGCTCGCCGTCCTCGCCCCGCTGATCACCCGGCTCATGCGGGAGGACCCGGAGGAGCGGCCCGCGCCCGCCGAGGCGCGGGACGCCCTGCACGCACCGCCCGCGCAGCCGACGGCGGCCGGAAAGCCGCGGTGTCGCGTCCCCGTCGACGCCGGCCGGCTGCTCACCGACGGCTGGGACCAGCTCGTCGCCGCCCTCGACCCCTCCTCCGACCGCGCACCCTGGCCGGTCCCGGCGACTTGCCCGGCCGTTGGCCCCCGCGAGCGGCCGGGACTGCCGCCGGTGGCCGTGGGCTACCGCAATCGGTCCAGGGCCGACTGACTCGCGTCGTCGGCGGCCCGGCAGATCATCAGCCGCTGGTCCGTGTCCTGCAGTGGCATGAGCACCTCGAAGTGCAGGGCGATCTCACCGGCGTCCGGATGCCGCATCACCTTGTGTCCCCGGCCGTTCACCTTGACGTCGCCCTCGGCCCACAGGCGCGCGAATTCCTCGTCGTGGGTGATGAACTCGGTGATGAGGCCGGTCAGCGCCGCGTCCTCGGGGTACGCGGCCCACGCGGCGCGCAGGTGGGCGATGCCCTCGCGCACGACGCGGTCACGGTCGACGTAGCACGCGCTGATCCGCGGATGCAGCAGGCACAGCCACATCGCGTTGCGGCGCGACGGCGGCAGGGTGCCGAAGTCCAGCAGCAGCCTCGCCATGGCACC
Organism: Streptomyces sp. NPDC058985; assembly: GCF_042740985.1. Lineage (NCBI taxonomy): Bacteria > Bacillati > Actinomycetota > Actinomycetes > Kitasatosporales > Streptomycetaceae > Streptomyces > Streptomyces sp. NPDC058985. The sequence continues at coordinate 101,692 of NZ_JBHYJX010000020.1, forward strand.
GTTCCAGGCCAGGATGTCGTACCGGTGGTTCGTCAGCATGGCCGGCAGGGGCGACAGGTCCGCGACCAGCCGGGCCAGCTGTGGCGCCGCGGTGCTGGTGATTCCCACGGCGCCGCGGCGGCGCTGCCGGGTCAGGTCGAAGAGGTAGGCGCGTTCGTCGGGGGTCAGCCGCAGGGCCCGGGCCAGGGCCTCCACCACGTCCCCGGAGGGCCGCAGCCCGCGGGCCTGCTCCAGCCGCACGATGTAGTCGATGCTGACCCCGGCCAGTTCGGCGACCTCCTCGCGGCGCAGCCCCGGGGTCCGCCGGGACCGCCGACGGGACGGCAGTCCGAAGTCCTGCGGGTCCAGGCGCTCGCGTCGGGTCCGCAGGAACGCGGCCAACTCCTGTGTCGTGTCCACGGTCCGGGGCGGCATGCAGGGTGCAACAGCGAGGGTGGGACCGGTGTTCCCAGGAAGCCTCTTCCCTTACCCCCTGCTCACGGCGGTCGCAGGCTTGCGCTCGACGACGGATCGCACGATCACGAGCACAGGAGGACACGATGTCCCTCACCCTCGACACCTACCGGCCGCTGGGCCGCTCCGGGCTGCGGGTCTCACCGATGGCCCTGGGTGCGGCGACCTTCGGCACCGAGTGGGGCTGGGGCGCCGGGCCGGACGAGTCGCGCAAGCTGTTCGACCTCTACGTCGAGCGCGGCGGCAACTTCATCGACACCGCCAACACCTACACGGACGGCAGCTCCGAGCGTCTGCTGGGCGAGTTCACCCGCGACAGCCGGGAGAGCCTGGTGCTGGCGACGAAGTACACGACGCTGCGTCGGCCCGGTGACCCGAATTCCGGGGGCGCCCACCGCAAGAGTCTGTTCACGTCGGTGGAGTCCAGCCTGCGGCGGCTCGGCACGGACTACATCGACCTGCTCTATCTGCACGTGTGGGACTTCACGACTCCGGTCGAGGAAATCCTGCGCGGCATGGACGACCTGGTCCGCCAGGGCAAGGTCCTGCACGTGGCGATCTCCAACGCACCGGCCTGGCAGGTGTCGCGCATGCAGGCCATCGCCGACCTGCGCGGCTGGGCGCCGCTGGTCGCGCTGGAGATCGAGTACAGCCTCATCGAGCGGGCGGGCGAACGCGACCTGATCCCCATGGCCCGCGAGATGGGACTGGGTGTGGTCCCGTACTCGCCCCTCGGTGGCGGGGTGCTCACCGGGAAGTACAGCCGTGCCGACCTCACCGCACAGGACGGCGCGTCCGACGAGGGCAGCAGCCGCAAGAGCTTCAACCTCGCCCTGGGCACGGTCACCGAACGGAACCTCGCCATCGCGGACGTCGTCAAGGAGGTCGCCGCGGAACTGGGCCGCACACCCGCGCAGGTCGGGCTGGCCTGGGCCCTGCGGAAGCCGGGGGTGACGGCACCGGTCATCGGCGCCCGCACCCCCGAGCAGCTGGAGGGCAACCTGGGCGCGCTGGAGGTCGAGCTCACCGCCGCCCAGCTGGCCCGTCTCGACGAGGCCGGCCGGATCGAGCTGGGCTTCCCGCACGACATGCTCGCCAGTGACCACATCCGCAGGGTGACCACGGGTGACCTGAGGATCGAAACCGGCCGCTGAGGCTTGACTCTCCAGTGGCTGGAGACCGGAGAGTGGGCGTCATGAACGGCGCGACGCTCCCACACTCGATCGGCGACCTGTCCGTCCGTACCGGCGTTCCGGTACGGACGATCAGGTTCTACTCGGACACCGGACTGCTGCCCCCGGCTCATCGCACCCCGGCGGGCTACCGCCGGTACAGCGACGTGTCCGTGGGGCGGCTGCACCTGATCTGCGTCCTGCGGGACCTCGACGTCGATCTCCCGACCATCCGCCGCGTACTGGACGACGGCCTCTCCGTCGCGGAGGTCGCGGCGGCGCAGAGGGAAGCCACCGCGCTCCGGATCCGCACGCTGCGCCTGCGTCAGAGCATTCTGCGGCTCGTCGCCGAGCGTGGTTCCAGCCCCGAGGAGACCGTTCTCATGCACCGCCTCACCCACCTCACTGCCGAGGAACGCAAGCGCCTGGTCGCCGACTTCGTCGCCGGTCTCGCCCCCGGCACACCCCAGGCCCGCGGTGCGGCGGCGGTGCTGGGCACCGCGCTGCCCGTGCTGCCCGACGACCCGTCCGACGCCCAGCTGGCCGCATGGGTGGAGATCGCCGAGCTCATGGCCGACGACGGTTTCCGCACCCGCCTGGCGCACGGGGCGTTCGCCGCCGCCGACGAAGCGGCCCTGCCGCGGGTGGATTCCGGGAAGGCGGCCGGGCTGGTGTCCTTCACCAGGGAGGCCGTCGCCGCCGCGCGGGGTGCGGGCATCGAGCCGGACAGTGCAGCGGCGGTCCCCATCGTCGACGCCGTCGTCGCGCGCTTCGCCGAGGTACTCGGCCGCCCGGCGGGGCCCGGGTTGCGGGAGTGGATGGCCCGGGAGTTCGAGGCGGGACACGACCCCCTCGTGGAGCGGTACTGGCGTCTTGTCTGGACGGTGAACGACTGGCAGGTCATCGACGGACATCTGCCGTTCCAGCCCTGGATGATCCAGGCCCTCGGCCGGACCTGACGAGCGGCGTGCGGGCGTTCGGGAGCGGGCCTTCGCCGAAGTGGATGGATCCCGTGGTCATTTGCTCCTCGCGCCGCAGCCTGACGGCGTCTCACGCGTTAGGCGCGAGGGGGCAGCCGCTCCTGCCGCCCGGGGGTCGCAGCGCACGCTCCGTGTCGTCCTCAACAGCCTCGACGAGGCGCGCGAACTGGACACCGCGGCGCTCGACGACGCGCGGCGCCCGACGAGCGACGGTGAACTCGGAAGCCGGACCACCGTGGTGAGCCTTCCCGCGCCGGATCCCGCGGTTCTCGCCGAGCGCATCGCCGGCATGCGCCAGGCGCTCGACACCCTGGAGCAGTCCCTGGCCGCGCAGGCACCCGTCACCGACGGCAGGGACCGCGTCACCACCACCGTCTGACCGCGGGTCGCGGCGTGGTCGTCAGCCCGCTCTGAGCTGGTTGTTGTAGAGGCGTCTCAGGTGTTTGGCCGCGGGGCACTCCGCGCCGTCCGCCTCGCACTGACGGCAGCTCCGCAGGTGCCGTTCGTAGTCCTGGCGCGCCTGCTCGAGGCGGTCGTGCGGCGTGGTCATCGGGGTTCCTGTCACTGGGGAGCTGAGACGCGAACAAGAATGATCTTGTTACTGGAAGTACAGCAAGCCGACGCCCCACACATTGCCCGCCCGGACCGGCCGCGGGTGCCATGGTCCGGACCAACGGCTCCCCCACCGTTGCCCGTTGCGGCGGACCCGAGGGCGCGGGCACCCGCTCCCGGCGGTTCAGCGGCCTCCCGTAAGGGTGAATGTCCCGTCGGCACGGTGTGTCGCGGGGGTCCCTGCCAGCACTCTGCCGCTGACGGCGGACGCCGGGCGGGTTGGCAGGAGGTGGCTGTGGAGCGGCGGCAGCGACCGGCTTCGTGCCGGGACCGGGCGCGTTACGCGTTCGACCGGACACTGGCCCGGAGCACCGGGACCCTGCTCGGCTGGCTCGCCGTGTGCTGCCTGGCGGTCGTGGTGCCGGTCAGCACGCTGCTGGTCTGGACGGATCCCCAGGCGCCGCGTTCGCTCTCCGAGCGGCTGGTCGCGGTGTGGCGCACGAGCGCCGAGACCCTGCGTCTGGGCGGGATCACGGGCGCACCGCTGCGGATGCTCCTGTCCGTGGTGCTCGGGCTGATCGCGCTGCTGTGTGTGTCGACCCTGGTCGGCGTCGTCACGACCGGGCTGGGTGACCGGCTGGAGGAGTTGCGGCGAGGGCGCTCCAAGGTGCTCGAACGCGGGCACGCGGTGGTACTGGGCTGGTCGGACCAGGTGTTCACGGTGGTCGGCGAGCTGGTCGCGGCCCAGTCCGCCCGGTCGAGAGGCGTCGTCGCCGTCCTCGCGGACCGGGATTCCACCGAGATGGCGGCCGCGCTGCACACCGCGCTCGGTGCGACGGGCGGCGTCCGGATCGTCTGCCGTTCCGGCTCACCGGCCGATCCCGACGCGCTCGCCCTGCTCACGCCGTCGGCGGCGGATTCCGTGCTGGTGATGCCGTCCGACGACGACAACGCCGACCTCGAGGTGATCCGGATCCTGCTGGCGCTGCGGGCCCTGCTCGGCGAGCAGGCGGGGCCGCCGGTGGTCGCCGCGGTGCGCCACGAGCGCCACCTGACGGCCGCCCGGCTCGCCGCCGGCGCGCGGGGGACCGTGCTCGAGACGGAGGCCACGACCGCACGGCTGCTCGTGCAGGCCGCACGCAACCCCGGGCTGGTGGCCACACTGCGGGACCTTCTCGACCTGGCGGGGGCCGAGTTCCACGTGGTCGACGAACCGGAGGCCGTGGGCCTGGAGTTCGGGGAGCTCGCTCTGCGGTACGCGCGGGCGTGCCCCGTCGGCTTCCTGCTTCCGGACGGACGTGCCCTGCTCACCCCGGCGGCGCGGACCCGGTGCGGTCCGGGTGACCGCCTGATCGTCGTCGCCCCGGACGAGCGGCCCGAACGCACGGCGGCCGGGGAGGCACACGTCGACGCCGGTGTGATGGCCCCGGCCGTCACGCCCCCGGGGCCGCCGGCACGCTTCCTCCTGCTGGGGTGGAACAGCCGGGCTCCGCTGGTCACGGATCTGCTGAGCCGCACGGCACGGCCCGGTTCCGTCCTTGACATCGTGACCGCCCCTCGGGCGGCGCCGACGGCGTCCCGTCTCGTGCGTCGCGTGAGCGGTGGGCGGCTCACCGTCACCCACCGCACCGGTGAGCCGGACCTGCCGGAGCAGGCGGCGGGGCTCGACCTCTTCGGCTACGACTGTGTGATCGTCCTGGGCCCCGACGAGGGGACCGTCTCCTTCGGGCCTGACGACCAGACCCTGCTGACGTTGCTGACCCTGCGGTCGTGCGAGGAGTCGGCGGGGCGGCCGCTGCCCGTGGTCGCCGAGCTGGGTGACCACCGCAGCCGGGCTCTGGCACCCCTCGGCCCGCGGTCGGCCGCCGTGGTGCGCGCGGAACTCACTGCCCTGGTCATGACGCGGATCTCCCAAGCCCCGGCCATGGCCTCCCTGTTCGAGGAACTGTTCGCCTCCAGGGGCGGCGCGCTGGCCCTGCACCCCGCCTCCCGCTATGTGCTGACGGGTCGAGAGGCGTCCTTCGCCACGGTGGTGGCCGCCGCGCTCGGGCGCGGGGAGTGCGCGATCGGATACCGCCCGCAGGCGTCGGGCCGCCCCGACGACGTCCGGCTGGCGCCCCGCAAGTCGGAGCGACGAGTCTGGAGTGACGCCGACGAGGTCCTGGTCGTGGCTCCGCCCGACGACGAGCGCCACTCCCCCGGCGGGAACCGGATCCTGCCGGGCATGCGCGGGGCGGAGCGGACCGAGACGGACGACGGTTCGGCGTCCGGCCCACCGCACGGCTGATGCCGACGGCAGGACGGACGCCCGTCGTCGCGGCGGTACGGGCGCCGTCGTCTCAGGTGCCGGCGTGGTGCGGAACGACCGCCGGGCGCGGCGCCGCGTGGTGTGCGGGCCCGGCCGGACGCGCCTTCTCCAGACGGCGGGTCCACAGCGAGGTCATGAGCAGCAGGGCCGCGAAGACCGACAGAAGGAGCACGGACACCCACATCTGGCGGCTGCCGGGCGATTCCCACCCCGTCCAGGCGGTGGACACCGCCCACAGGGCGAGACCGACCGCGTAGGAGGCCCGGGTGCGGCGGAGCTGGCGCAGCCGGCGCACGACCGACAGGGGTGCGGGGGAATCAGTGCTCGTTGCCATGCGGCACCGTGTACCCGGCACTCGGCACGCTATGGGCGACGTTCCTCGAAGTCTCGCCGGACGGCCGCACCCTGGTCCTCCGTCAGCCCCTTGCCGTCGGGCGTCTCCAGGACGGATCCGCAGTGCTCGCACAGTGCGCCGTCCCCGGCGGGCGTGCCGCATGCCTTGCAGAAGCGGCTGCGGCTCTGTCCCTCGGGTGTCTGCGGCATGGTCTCTCCTCCGGCTCGTGAACCTGACGGTTGCCGGGTGCCCAGGAGAGCGCCGGTGATACGGGGGTCCGGACCGGCAGGTACCTGAGTACGGGCTGAGTATCCGCGCTCATGCCGGGCCGCGTGGCCAAGGCCACACTGCGAGGCATGACGAACCTTCCGCCCCCGGCCGAGGAACTGCGGTTCCTCGACGCCGAGCTGCGGCAGCTCGACGCCCGCCGTGCCGTCCTGCTGCGCCGCCGCGAGTGGCTGATCCACACACTGCGCACGTCCGCCGCCCCCGCGGGATGGCGGCCGGCCGCTCCGGGTGCCGTGCCGGCGCCCCGGCCGGACGCCACGGCTCCCGGTGTACAGAACGTGCTGCTGATCCTCGGCGGGGTCCTGCTGACGATCGCCGCGATCGCGTTCACCCTGGTCAGCTGGGGCCACATGGGGATCACGGGGCGGGGTCTGGTGCTCGGCGCACTGACCGTGGGGGCGCTGGGCGCGCCCCTGGTGTTGCTGCGGCGCGGGCTGCGGTCGACCGCGGAGGCCGTGGCGGGTCTGGGGCTGGCGCTGACGGTACTGGACGCGTACGCGCTGCACGAGGTGGCGTTCACCGGGACGGACGGACTCGGGTACGCGGCCGCCGCCTCCGCCGTGCTGGCCGCGGTCTGGGCCGCGTACGGCGTGGGAACGGGCGGACTCGCGCCGGAGAACTCCGCCCGCCCGGCGGCGGAGAACGGCGCACCGGTTCCGGGCGTGCGCCGCACGCTCCGGGTGCCGCTCCCCCTCGCGGTGGGAACCGCACACCTGCCGCTGCTGCTGTGGGCGGTCGCGGCCGGTGCGGGTGCGCACACGCTCACGGCCGTGCTGCTGGTGACGGCCTCGGGCGGCACCGCGCTCGCGCTGCGCACGGCGCTCCTGCCGGTGCGGTACGTCGCGGTCGTCGGGGCGCTCGGTACGGGCGCCGTCGGTGTCCTGGCCGCCGGACTGCTCTGCTGGAGCGCGTCCGGCCCGGGTGCGGCCGCGCGGGCGGCGGCCCTCCTCGTCTTCGCCGCGGCGATCGCCCTCACCGGCGGCAGGTTCGCGCCGAAGCCGGACGTCTCCCTGGTCGCGGCCCTGGCGGCGGGGCTGTGCGTGGTCGCCGGGGCGGGCGGCGTGCTGCGGGTCTCGGTGCCCGGCGAGTGGACGGTGCCCGGATGCCTGGCCTGCGGCCTGGCCCTCCTGGCGGTGCTGCGCACTCCCCTGCCCCGCCCGCTCCGCACGGGGCTGGCGTGGGCATCGGTCACGGTCCAGGCCTGGGCCGCGCTGTCGACGGTACCGCTGCTCGCCGGGACCCTTCTCGGCCCCGTCGCACGGGGCGAACGGCCGTGGTCCGGGGCGCCCGGGGACGTACGGGACGCCGTCTTCACGCACGTGCCCTGGCCCCCGTACGCGAGCACCGTGCCGCTCGTGCTCGGCGCGCTGGCCGCCGTCCTGCTGGTGGCCGAACGGCGCGGGATCCGGCGTCCGGCGACCGCGGTGGGCGGGCTCGTCCTGGGATGGGCGGCGCTCTTCGTGCTGCCGGTGGTGCTCGAACTCCCCTACACAGCAGCTCTGTTGACGGAGGGGGCGGTGGTCGTGGCCGCCCTCGGCTGTGCCGAGGGGGCCCGGCGTTCCGCCGCCGAGGCGTCGCCGCTCCCTGTCACGGCCCTCCTGGCGGCCCTGGTCACCTCCGCCCACCTCGCACTCCTCTCGCTGGCCTCCGAGCAGGCGACGATCGGTGTGCTCCTGGCGCTGACGGTGGTGTTCGGCGCCGCCGGTCTGCGTCCGGGCGCCGGACCGTTCAGTGTGCCCGCCGCCCTCGGGTACGCGACGGCACTGGCATGCGCGGTCGGTGCCTCCGCCGGCTGGCAGTGGCACCACACCGCGCTGCTGGTCCTGGTCGTGCCCGCCCTGGCCGCACTGATCGCGGCCCGGCTCGCGGACGCCTCGGCGACGACCGTCCCGACCGAGGTGGCGGGTCTGGCGGCGGGCATGGTCGCGCTCGCGCTCTCCGTGACGGATCCGCCGGTGTTCGCGCTGGTGCTGGCCCTGGCCGGGGCGATCGCCGCCGGCACCGCGCTGCGCCCGGACCGCCGCCCGGCCGGACATGCCGCCGCCGTGCTGTTCCTGCTGGCGACGTGGGTCAGGCTGGTCGCCTGGGAGGTGACCGCACCCGAGGCCTACACCCTGCCCGTGACCGTGCCCGTGCTCGTCGTCGGCTTCCTCCGCCGGCGCCGCGAACCGGAGGTCTCCTCGTGGGCGGCGTACGGTGCCGGGCTGGCCGTCACGCTGGTGCCGGGCCTGCTCGCGGTCTGGGGCGACCAGCACTGGACGCGTCCCCTGCTGCTCGGCGCCGCCGCGCTGGCGGTGACCCTGGTGGGTGCCCGGCACCGGCTCAAGGCGCCGCTGCTGCTCGGCGGGGGCACGCTCGCGCTGGTGGCCCTGCACGAACTCGCCCCGTACATCGCCCAGGCCGTCGGCACGCTGCCCCGCTGGGTGCCTCCGGCCCTCGCCGGTGTGGTGCTGCTCGTGCTGGGCGCCACCTACGAGCAGCGGTTGCGCGACGCGCGCAGGGTGCGGGAGGCGCTGGGGCGGCTGCACTAGGTCGTGGCCGGCCGGGCGCCCGCCCGAGGTCAGGTCGGCCGGCCGCCGAACTGCCAATGGTGCACCTCGATGCCGGCGTAGCGGTCGGGTGTGAGGCAGGCCCGGGCCGTGTCCGGGTCCGGGGCCCGCACCAGTGCGGCCGTGCCCAGCCAGGTGGCGCCGTCGTCGGAGAGCAGGGGGCCGTAGGCGATCAGCTCGTCCCGGCCGGGCGGGACGGCGAGGTCGGCCCCCGGACCGGCGCCGAGGCCGAGCACGAGGTACCGGTCCCCTACGGTCGGGCCGCCGGGGAAGTCCCACATGGTGCGGCCGAGCAGGTTGCGCCACCGGCGCAGCAGCACGTCCCGGTACACGCCCGCCTGGTAGCCGGGCTCGTCGAAGGCGAAGGCCCGGGCGGCGGCGGGGTCCGGCAGGTCGAGGATGTGCACACTGCCGGTGGGATCACCGTCGGCGTCCGAGAGGGTCGGGCCGCGGGCGGTCATCTCCTTCGCGTAGCCGTCCATGTAGGACCAGTGCCGCTCCAGCAGTTCGTGGCGGAGCGGCAGGGAGCCGGACCGGTCGCGGTGGTAGCAGAAGAACTCCATGCGCCCAGTCTTCACCCACCCGCGGCGCGCTCGCTTCCGGCCCCCGGCACCCTCGCGTGCGCGCGTCAGGCGTAGGCGCCGGACAGCGCCTCCACGCGCTCCCAGACACGGGCCGAGCGGGCCTCGTCCACGACCGGGCGGCGGACGGCCCCGAGGGCCCAGTTCTGCTGCTCCTGCGTGGCGGAGTCCTTGCCGTGGAGCTCCACGGCGTGGCCCGAGAAGTCGCGCACGAGGACGGCGAACAGCTCGTCGAGGACGTCCTCGTCGAGGCCGGCCGACTCAGCCTGCTCCAGGATGAGCTGGCCGTGCACCACCAGGGCGAACAACTGGCCGACCGCGAGCAGCAGGTCCAGGTCGCGGCTCTGCCGCTCGTCGGGAGCGGCGGTCGTCACGAATGTGCACAGCGCGTCGGCCTGCTCGCGGAACCGGGCCACGTTGGGCACCCGGGCGTAGGCGTCGAACGCCGTGCGCCAGTCGTGGAACCGGACGGAGCCCAGTCCCCGGGCCGGGCCCTGGCGGAAGAGGAAGGAGTCGTCGGCCGCGTCGAGGCGGGCCGGCACCCGCGGACGGTCGACCGGGTCGAGCAGGTGGTTGCGCATGAACTTGAGGATCAGCGCGAGGTTGACGTGCACCGTTCCCTCCAGCTTCGGCAGGCCCCGGATCTCGACCGCGGCCTGGGCGAAGTAGGTGTCCTTCTCGAAGCCCTTGGCGGCGATGACGTCCCACATCAGGTCGACGACCTTCTCGCCCTCGGTGGTGACCTTCATCTTGGTCATCGGGTTGAAGAGGAGGTAGCGGCGGTCGTCCGGACCGGCCGTGCGGAAGTAGTCGACGGCGCGGTCGCTGAACAGCTTCATGCCGACGAGGCGCACATAGGCGTCGATCAGTTCGCGCCGCACGTGCGGGAACGCGGTGACCGGGCGGCCGTACAGGATGCGGTTGTGGGCGTGGGTGACGGCCTCGTACATGGCGTGTTCGCAGATGCCGATCGAGGCGGTGCACAGGTTGAACTTGCCGACGTTGACGGTGTTGAGGGCGGCGTCGAAGGCCGCCCGTCCGGTGTGCAGGACGTCCTCGGGGCCGACGGGATAGTCGTCGAGCCGGAACTCGCTGACGTACTTGGAGGAGTCGACGACGTTCTTGACCAGGTGGTAGGCGGGGTGGCGGCTGTCGGCGGCGAAGAAGACGTACCCGTCCGGACCTTCGATGTCGGTACGGCGGCCGAACACCGAGACGAGTCCGGCGGCGTTGCCGTTGCCGATGTAGTACTTGGAGCCGGTCGCCCGGAAGCCTCCCCTGCCGTCGGGTTCCAGCAGCATGTCCGTGGAGTAGATGTCGGCGCCGTGGCTCTTCTCGGAGAGCCCGAAGGCGAACACCTCACCCTGGGCGAGGAGTTCGGCCGCACGGGCGCGGGCGGCGGCGTTGTCGCTCTGCCAGACCGGGCCGAGGCCGAGGATGGTGACCTGCCAGGCGTACCAGTAGTCGAGGCCGTAGAAGCCGAGGATCTCGTTGAGGGCGGCGATCCGGGCGGTGTCCCAGCGCTGGTCCGGCCGGTCGCCGTCCGCCGCGGGGGTGAGGAAGGTGGCGAACAGTCCCTCCTTCGCGGCGAAGGCGAGGAAGTCCTCCAGCCAGACGCGCGAGCGGTAGTCCTCGATCAGCCTGCGCTTGCCGCGCGCCTCGAACCAGTCGACCGTGGCGCGCAGCAGCCTGCGCGTCTGCGGGTCGAAGTGCGCCGGGTCGTAGGTGCGCGGGTTGAACAGGAACTGGTCGGCCATGAGGGGTGCCTTCCGGAGCGGGTCGGGCGAGCGGACGTGGTACGGGTGTGGCGGGGGCGCCGGGTGTTCAGGCGCGGGGCTTCGTGGCGCGGAGCCGGTGGAGGGTGTCGAGGACGTCGTCGAGCCAGGCGATGGTCATGCGCTCGTAGGCGATGCCGCCGCGCAGGACGACGTGCTGGAGTTCCTGGCCGACGTCCAGGGGGTCGGGTGCTTCGGGGCCGGTGAAGTCCCGCTGCTCTCCGGTGAGGTAGCGCCGGAGCCGTTCGTCGTGGGCCTTTCGATGGCGCTCGACCTCGGAGAGCAGCGCCGTCGGGTCGTCGAAGGCCGCTCCCCGGATCTTCACGGCGAGTTCGTGGCGTACGCTCTCCGGTTCGATCGGCTCGTGCAGCCACGCCGAGAGCGCGGCGCGGCCGGGGGCCGCCACGGAGTACTCCTTCTTGCCCGGCCGCCCCTGTTGCGGGACGTCGCGGACGTGCAGGAGGCCGCCACCCTCCATGCGTCCGAGGACGCGGTAGATCTGCTGGTGGGTGGCGGTCCAGAAGTACCCGATGGACCGTTCGAACCGGCGCGCGAGTTCGTAACCCGAGCCCGGCTTCTCCAGCAGCGAGACGAGGATCGCGTGTTCGAGCGCCATGCCCCGATCCTTCTATGCAACTTGTTGCATAGACAAGGCGGCAGGTCCGGATGAGACGCGCCTCACCCCGGTGCGCCCGTGCCGGAACGCCGGATCGGACGCCTCAGCGCATGCTCCACGCCTTCCGCAGAGCCGGCCGCACGTCGTCACCGAGCAGGAGGTGCGTCGCCTCGCCGGGCAGGGTGGGCAGCTCGGCCCAGTGGGTCACACTGTCGTCGCTGTCCGGGTCGTGGGGGAAGCGCACGACGCCATCGGAGTCGACGAAGCAGTCGCTGTGCACCTCGCCGTCCTCGGTGTGGTGCCGGTCCGTGAAGTACATGGTCCTCACCAGCCAGAATTCCTGCCGTCGCGCGGTGGCGGGATCGGCGGCCGCCTCGGCCGGATACCGTCCGGTGATCGCCGCCGCCACGGGGTGACCGGCCCGCGGCAGCCGCTCGCGTACGTCGACCCAGGTCACCGTGGTCTGCAGATCCGTCATCTCCGCCCTCGCTCCTGGCTGTCGTCCGGCCGGCCTTCTTCCGCCGCCGGCCCTCTCCGAAAGGACCGCCGGACGGCCGCGGAGGTTGCCGGCCCGTCCCATCCGCAAAACAACGCAGCAATAGGCGTGTTGAGCCTCATCACGGGCATTCGGCTCGAAAGCCGGACGCCGGGTGATGGCGGCCGGGAGCCGTTGAGGAGAAGGGGATGCACATGCGCAGCAGGGGGATGAAGGCCGGCGCGATCGGTACCGCCGCCGTCATGGCGAGCGTGGTGCTGGCGGGGTGCGGGGGCGACAGCGACTCGCAGGCCGAGGACACGGGCAAGGACAAGGGCGCGTCGGCGAGTGCGAGCGGCAGCGGATCCGGCGAGGGCGGCCAGGGGCAGGACACGAAGGCGGTCCGGGCGGCCTACGACAAGACGGCCGAAGCCGGGTCCGCGCGCATGACGATCGACATGGAACTCACCGCCGGGGACGAGCGGATCACGACCGACGGCCAGGGCACGATCGACCTGGCCGAGGGCGACAGCGTGATGACCGTCACCGCCCAGGACAAGAAGATCGAGCAGCGCGTCGTCGACCAGGTCCTGTACCAGAAGGTGCCCGGGCAGAACGCGGGCGGCAAGCCCTGGATCAAGATCGACCTCACGAAGGTCGCCCAGCAGCAGGGCCTGGGCAGTCAGCAGCTCGGCGACCCGGCCCAGACCGCCGCCTATGCCAAGGCGATCACCGACAAGGACGTCGAGAAGGTCGGCACCGAGAAGGTCGACGGCGCCGAGACCACCCACTACCGGGTGTCGGTCGACGTCGCCGAGCTGCCCGGCGGCGAACTGATGCGCCAGCAGCTCGGCCCGACGCTGCCGATGCAGGTCTGGCTCGACGAAGACGGCCGGCTGCGGCGCCAGCAGATCGACATGACCGTCAAGGCACCGGCCTCCGCCTCCGCGAAGCCCGACAGCGGCTCGTCGCCCAAGGAACTCAAGATGAGCACGGTCATGAACTTCTCGGACTTCGGCACCGAGGTCGACGCCGAGGCACCCCCCGCCGCCGAGGTGACCGACATGACCGGCAAGGCCCTCGAGGGCGCCGCGCAGCAGGGCTGAGCGCGGCCGAACTCCCGGGGAGCGGCGCCGTCGGGGAAGATGGCCGGGTACGCCCTTCCCCGCCAGCGAGGAGAGTCCGCGCGGATGACCGCTTCCGCCCCCGGCCCGAGACAGCCCACCATCGCCGACGTCGCCCGCGTCGCGGGGGTTTCCCGGACCACCGTGTCCCACGCCCTCAACGGGCTGGGGAAGGTCGACCCCCGCACCCGGGAACGCGTCAGGCAGGCGGCCGCGGAGCTGGGATACCGGCCCAACCTCCGGGCCCAGAGGCTGCGCCGCGGAGAGGCGAAGGCGATCGCGCTGGCGTCCTCGATGCCGTTCGCCGTGGCGGGCGGCCCGTCCCGGCTCGGCTTCTACATGGAGGTCGCGGCGGCGGCCGCGGAGAGTGCCCTCACGCACGGCTTCGCGCTCGTACTCGTACCGCCCGTCCAGTCGGGGTCGGCGCTGTACTCCGTGGACATCGACGGGGCCATCGTGGTCGAGCCGGACACCGCGGACGCCGCCGCGGCGCAGCTGCGCGAGCGCGGGCTGCCGTACGTGGCGCTGGGCAGGCCCATGGCGCCGGACGAGGACGTCCCGTACGTGGATCTGCGCGGTGGGCGGGTGACCGAGCTGCTCTTGCGGCACCTGCACGACCAGGGCGCGACCCGGCCGGCGCTGATGGTGGGCTCGGGCTCCCGGCACTCGTCCGTGGACGCGGTCGCCGCCTACGAGCACATCGCGCGGGAGCGGGGCTGGCCCCCGGTCGTGGCGCGGGTCGCCGAGTCGGGTGGTGAACAGGCGGGCTACGAGGCCTGCGCCACCCTCCTCGCCGAACACCCCGGCACCGACGCGGTGTGCGCGATGGTCGACGCCTTCGCCGTGGGCGCGGTCCGGGCCGTCCGGGACAGCGGGCGGTCCGTACCGGACGACGTCATGGTGGCCACCCGCTACGACGGCCTGCGCGCCCGCACCTGTGAACCGCCCCTGACCGCGGTCGACCTGCACCTGGAGCAGGCGGCGTCGGCTGCCGTCGAGCTGCTGCTGCGGAGGCTGCGCGGGGACACCACCACGCCCACGGTGGCGGTGTCCCCGGAGCCGGCGGTGATCGCCCGCGCCTCGTCCGCACGGGACCGGGACGGGGGCCGGTACCGGGGCCCGGGCCGTAAGGACTGACGCCGCTCCACCACCCCTCCGTCACCCCCCGTCCCCTCCCGGCCCGTTCAGAAGCCCAGCAGCAGGACGACCCCGGACACCAGCGCGAACACCAGCACGAACAGTCGCATCCTGCGGGCGTCCAGCCGGTGGTGCACCAGGCGGCTGAGCCCGGCGCCCAGCGCGATCGCCGGCAGCGCCGCCGCCGCCCAGCCGAGCTGGGACGGCTCCGCCCTCCCCGTCGCGAACAGCAGCGCCAGGGACGCCACCTCCCCCACGAGGAAGCAGGCGGCGACGGTGGAGCGGAGTTCGGCCGGTGACCGGTGCTGGTAGACCAGCGCGAGCGGCGGCCCGCCGACGCCGGTGGCCGTCTCCGTCAGTCCCGTCACCGCGCCCGCGCCCAGGTAGGCGGCCCGGCCGGGAGTGAACACGGGCGCGGCCAGGCTCACCACGGCCGCGAGCACGGTCGCGGCTCCGACGAACACGCCGAGGCCGCGCTCCGGGATCAGCCACAGGAGTGCCAGCCCCGCGGGGGTGGCCGCGAGCCGTGCCCCGGTGATCCAGCCGGCGCCCCGCAGGTCGAGCGAGGCCCGTTCCCGCCAGGCGACGTACAGGTTGAGCGGGATCATCGCCGCCAGGACGAACACCGGGACCAGACCGGGGGCGAGGAAGCCGGCCACGGGCGCGACGACCAGCGCGAAGCCGAGTCCGCTGCTGCCCTGGACGAAGGCGGCGACGGCCACCGTCACGGCCAGGGCGGCCAGCGAGGGCCAGCTCACCGGACCACCGTCCGCTCCCGCCGCGCCCTGGCCTCGGTGGAGGTGGGGTGCGCCCGCACGACGCCCGCCCTGGTCACCGCCGCTCGCGCCAGTTCGGCCGCGCGTCGCACCAGCGCGGCACCGTCCCAGTCGGTGGGACTGCCGTGCCACATGCGCAGCCGCCCGGCGACGAAGACGGCGGTGATCTGGTCGCGGTTGCCGCGCCGGACCAGCTCCCAGGGCAGGTCCCAGGAGAGCGCGAGTTCGGGTGTGTCGATGTCGACCAGGAGGAAGTCGGCGGCCCTGCCCGGCGCGACGGTCCCCGTGCGGCCGCCGAGACCCACGGCGTCCGCTCCCCCGCGTGTGGCGTGCTCCAGCCAGGTCCAGCCGGCCCCGCACGACGAGTCGCCGGTGGTCAGCCCGTACGCCAGGCGCTGGGCGAATTCGGCGGCCTCGGCGAGCCGGAAGCCGTCGCCGCGGGTGCCGTCGGTGCCGAGGCCTACGCGGATGCCGCGCTCGGTCATGTCGGTCGCGGCCGCAACCGCGTTGCCCTTCCAGGCGCTGGCGACCGGGTTGTAGCTGACGGCGGCGCCCGTGTCGGCGAGCAGGGACAGTTCGCGCGGGGTGAGGAGCGTGGCGTGTGCGGCGAGCAGTTGCGGACCGAGGGCCCCGACGCGGTGCAGATGTTCGAGGGGGCGCAGTCCGTGGCGCAGGAGCGAGCGTTCGACGCCGGCGAGATGTTCGTTGACGTGGATCTGCACGACGGCGCCTGCCTCGGCCGCCAGCCGGGCGGTGTCGCGCAGGGTTCGTTCGGTGGCCGCCTCGGGGATGGAGACGGCGAGGGAGGGATGGACGAGCGGATCGCCGTCGTAGCGGGCGAGGTGCTTCTCGGCGTCGTCGAGGACGGCCCGGGAGCCGTTCCCGGGCTCGCGGTCGGTGTCGTTGCACACGAGGCCGAGGACGCAGCGGATACCCGCGTCCCGCGCGGCGGACGCGACCACGTCGACGTCCACGCCGGCGCGGGTACCGGCGTCGGTGACGGTCGTGAAGCCGCCGCGCAGGGCCTCGAAGGAGGCCAGTTTGGCCGCCGTGTACGCCGACTCCTCGTCCAGTGCGCCTTCCAGCGGCACCCAGACCCGGCGGAAGATCTCCGACGGTTCCCCGAAGGCGAGCGCCGCGCCGAAGCTCTGGGTGAGGTGGTGGTGGGCGTCGACGAATCCGGGCATGAGCAGGTGCCCGGGGAGGCGTACGGTGTCGAGTCCCGGATGGGCCCCCGTCAGCTCCGCCGCCGGTCCGACGGCCTGGAAGAGTCCGTCGTCGACCAGTACGGCATACCCGTCGATGGGGCCTTCGGGCAGCAGGACGGCGTCCGGCGCGAGCAGCAGGGGGCCCTGGCCGGTGAGGGGGGCGCGGTCGAGTCGGTTCATCGGTCGCTCTCTGTGCGGGGGTTGGTCAGCCGCGCGGCGATGCCCGGCCTGACGTGGTGGAAGAGGACGTTGAGCACGGCGGCGACGCACGCGCCCACGGCTACGCCGCTCTCGAGCAGGATGCGGACGTTCGGCGGGAAGCCGCCGTAGACGCCGGGGACCAGGATCGGGAGCAGTCCGAGGGCGAGCGCGACGGCGACGACGAAGGTGCTGGTGTGCCGGTCGAGGTCGGACCGGCCGAGCATCTGGATGCCGAGGACGGTGATGACGCCGAAGACGATCATGGCGGTGCCGCCGACGACCGCGGACGGGATCACGCTGATGGCGTGGGTGACGGGCGCCAGCAGCCCGATGACGACGAGCACAACTCCGGCCACGGCGGTGACGAAGCGGCTGCGGACGCCGGTGACGCGGACGATGCCGATGTTCTCCCCGCTGGTGACCATGAGGGGCAGGCCGAAGCAGCCGCCCAGGAGCGAGGTGAGAGCGTCGCCGCGGACGGTCTTCGGGACGTCGGTGCGCTTGTCGATCGTCTTGCCGACCGCTTCGGCGTTGATGACGGTCTGGCCGGTGGCCTCGGCCATCGAGGCCAGGCTGTAGAGCATCAGGGGCAGCGCGGCGACGAGGTTGAACTCGGGGGTGCCGAAGGGCATCAGGTGCGGCAGGGTGACCAGTGGTCCGTCGGCGAGGGCCCCAGTGTGGATCGCGCCGGTCGCCGCGGCGAGGGCGGTGCCGGCCAGCAGGCCGAGCATGACGGCCAGTTGGCGCAGAACGCCGGTGAAGAGCAGGTAGAAGACGATGGTGAACCCGATCGTCGCCATGCCCAGGCCGAGCTTGCCCGGGTCGGCGAAGCCCGGTGAGCCGGGCGGGCCGGTGACGAGGAGCGCGCCGACCTTCACCAGGTTGACGCCCACGATCACGATCATCGTGCCGATGACGAGGGCGGGGAAGAAGGCCAGCAGCCGCGAGAACACCGGCAGTACGACGAAGCAGAACGCCGCCGTGAGGATCACGGCACCACCGGCGGTGGGCAGGCCGTGCTGCTCGGCGATGGCCAGGAAGAGGATGAGCGGGGCGCCGCCCGGAAGCATCACGAACGGCAGCCGGGGCCCGAACTTCCACGGGCCGAGCGACTGGATGAGGGATCCGACGCCGGAGAGCACGAAGGCCGCGGAGAGCAGGTCGACGGTGAGGCCGTCGTCGAGCCCGAGGGTCGCGCTCATCAGGAAGATCGCGGAGATGGGCGTGGCCGCCATCACGAGGACGTGCTGGACGCCGAAGAGCAGGATGCGGTGGAACGGCCGCGACTCGTCCACGGGGTGGACGCCGGACCGTTCACCGGCGTCGGCCGTGGACCGCGACTCGGCGGGGGGCTCCGGGGATGTGGGTGGCGGGGGCTGATCGGTACGTCCGGCCTGGGGCGGCCGGCTCTGGTGGGCACTGGTCACGTAAGACTCCGTTCGGGCCTGCAGCACGCTCGGGGATGAACAGCGATCCGGCCCTGGACGGAGAGCCAAATCGATTTGGCCAAATCGATTTGGCCGCCAGTATGGGAGGGCCGCGAGCCCGCGTCAAGGACGGGGGCGACGCCGGCCGGAGACCCGGCATGGGTGCCCGGCGTCCTCGTCCTACCCTGAGAGGACACCGCCTGCCTCTGCTAGGAGCGCACCTTGGACACCCCACCACTGCCCGCCCTCCTGGAGGAGAACCCGGTCGTCGCCAGCGTCAAGGACGCGGAGGGCCTGGAGGCCGTGCTGCGCTCCGACTGCCGCGTGGTCTTCCTGCTCTACGGCACGGTCCTGGACCTGCCGGAGATCGTGGCCCGGCTGAAGGAGGACGGCCGGACGGTCCTGGTCAACGTCGATCTGCTGGAGGGCTTCGCCGGCAAGGAGATCGTCGTCCGGTACGTGAAGGAGAAGACGGCCGCGGACGGGGTGCTCAGCTCCAAGGCGTTCATGGTGCGCGCCGCCCGCGAGCTGGGCCTGTACGCGGTGCACCGCTTCTTCCTCATCGACTCGCTCTCGTACCGCAAGCTCGCACCGCAGGTGCGGTCCTCGCAGGCGGACTGCGTGGAGATCCTCCCCGGGTGCATGCCGCGGGTCATCTCCTGGGTCGTCGCCGACATCGACGTGCCGCTCATCGCGGGCGGCCTGGTCTGCGACCGGGACGACGTGTTCGCCGCGCTCAAAGCGGGCGCCGCCGCGATCGCCTCGTCGAATACCGATGTCTGGGAGATGTGACACCGCCGGCGGACCCTTGACACTCGCCCGAACGTCACCCTAGGTTTGCCCTGCGGCCATCTGATCACCCGTTCGGCCGCCACAATCACATATCGGCTCCGACCTCCGTGCCGGAGCAGTTACTAGAGACCAGAGAACAGTAACTCCTCGCCCGTCGAGAGTTGCTGTTCTTTTTTTGTTGCCCGATTGCGAACCACAACGAGGTGGACTGTGAACAGAGCGCGGAAATGGACGGGATTCCTGATCCTGTCGATGTCATGCGGCATCATCTTCCAGGTCGCCTACATCCGCTTCGTATTTCTCGGCCCCACGGCCGAGGCGCTGCACCTTTCGACGCAGGACTACGGCAACATCATCTCCGTGTTCGGCATCGTGGCGATCGTGATGTACTTCGCGGGAGGTTGGTTCGCCGACAAGTTCTCGCCGAAGGTCCTGGTCACGCTGGGTCTGGCCGGTACCGGCGTACTTGATCTGTACATCGCGCAGGCCCCCGGCTACACCGGTACGCTCGTCGCGCACGCCCTGATGGCGGTCATGGGCACCGGCCTCTACTGGCCCGCTCTGCTCAAGGCCATCGGAATGCTCGGCGACGCCTCGGAACAGGGCCGGCTCTTCGGGTTCCTGGAAGGCGCGCGCGGCGTCACCTCCACCCTCGTGGGATTCGTCGGCACCGCATTGGTGGCGACGGCCGTCACACAGGCGGCGGGTGTCACGTGGCTCATCCGGCTCTACGGAATACTCGCCTTCGTCTTCGCCGCGCTCATCTGGTTCTTCGTGGACAGCGACAAGGAGAAACTGGCCGCGCTGGATTCCAGCACCGTCACGCTGAAGCAGCTGTGGCGGGCCGCCAGCAACAAATACACGTGGCTCATCGGGCTCACCGTGATGATGATGTACTGCTTCTACACCACGCTCGGCTATTTCTCGCCGCTCCTTGAGCACCACTACGGGATCGCTGCGGGTCTGATCGGTGTCATCGGTGTGGTCCGTACGTACGTGTTCCAGTTCGCCGCCGGGCCCGCGGGCGGTGTGGTCGTCGACAAGGTCACCCGGTCGACGCCGCGCTTCCTGCGCTGGATGTTCCTGGGGTGCGCAGCTGCCGCCGCGCTGTTCCTCGTACTGCCGCGCAGCACGGCCTTCGGCTGGGTCGCCGTCACGCTGATGTTCCTGCTCTGCCTGTTCGTCTTCGCCAGCCGCGGGGTGTACTTCGCCACCGTCGGGGAGGTGGAGATCCCGGCCAACGAGCGGGGCGGGGTGATCGGCCTGGTCTCCGGGATCGCGTTCCTGCCGGACGCCTTCCTGCCGTCGCTCGCCGCGTGGTGGATCGGCGACCCGTCGGCCAGCCCCGCGGTGCCGGAGCGCGGCGGCGGCTACACCACCATGTTCGTCTTCCTGCTGGCCGCGGCGCTGCTGGGCCTGCTGTTCACCACACTCACCATCCGTATCCGCCGCAGGGAGCTGGCCGCGCGTGCGGCGGCGTCCGCGCCGGCTCCCACCGAGCCGGCCCCCGCGTTCTGAGGAAGGTCACTCACCATGGACATCACCGACTTCAACCGGGACTTCTTCTCCCTCGACGGCCGCAGCGCCATCGTCACCGGCGGCAACACGGGCCTCGGCCGGGCGTTCTCCCTGGCCCTCGCCAAGGCGGGCGCCGACGTGTTCGTGCCGTCCGTCACCGAGGACGACGGCACCACCCGCGAGCTGATCGAGGCCGAGGGCCGCCGCATGGAGTTCATGAAGGCGGACCTGACCGGGCCCGGCGTGCCGAGGCGGATCGTCGAGGGCTGCGCGGAGGCCTTCGGGTCGGTCGACATCGTGGTGAACTCGGCGGGCATCTGCACCATCGCGGACGTCGAGGAGTTCGGCCGCGAGCAGTGGGACCCGATGGTCGACATCAACCTCACGGCCCCGTTCGAGCTGAGCCACGAGGCGGTCCGGTTCATGGTTCCGCAGCGCTCCGGAAAGATCATCAACATCGCGTCGATGTTCTCGTTCCTCGGCGGCCAGTGGTCGCCCGCGTACGCGGCCACCAAGCACGGCATCGTGGGCTTCACCAAGGCGTACTGCGACGAGCTGGCCCAGCACAACATCCAGGTCAACGCCATCGCGCCCGGCTACTTCGCCACGAAGATCACCGAGGCGACGCGGGCGAACCCGGAGACCAACCAGCGCGTCCTGGACCACATCCCGGCGGGCCGCTGGGGCGACGTCGCGGACCTGATGGGCGCCACCGTCTTCCTCGCCTCCCGGGCGTCGGACTACGTCAACGGGCACGTCCTCCCGGTGGACGGGGGCTACCTGGTCCGCTGAACCCCCCACGCCGCGCCCTCCCCCACACACCGCACACCAAGAGGTAGATCACCATGGCCCAGTCGCTCTCCAAGCTCACCCGCGAAGACATCGTCGCCCACCTCACCGGCCTGCTCGACGCCGGACAGGTCGTCACCGACACCGAGGAGCTGAAGCTCGCGAGCGTCGACCGGTTCAAGAAGTACCAGTCGGTCCACGGCATCTTCGACGCCCCGCTCCCCGCCGCGATCGTCAACGCCCGTTCCACCGAGGACGTCTCGAAGGTCCTGGCCTTCGCCAACGACAACAGCATCAACGTGGTCGCGCGGACCGGCCGCACCGGCACCGAGGGCGGCCTCGAGACCGCGGTCGAGGACACCATCGTGCTCGACGGCTCCGGCCTGGACCGCATCCTCTCGGTCGACGCCGAGAACATGCAGGTGACCGTCGAGTGCGGGGTGCCGCTCCAGGTGCTCGAGGACAAGCTGCGCGCACAGGGGCTCACGACGGGCCACTCCCCGCAGTCCAAGCCGCTCGCCCAGTACGGCGGGCTCGTCTCGACCCGCTCCATCGGCCAGTTCTCCACGCTGTACGGCGCGATCGAGGACATGGTCGTCGGTCTGGAGGCGGTCTTCCCGGACGGCTCGGTCACCCGCATCAAGAACGTCCCGCGCCGCGCGGCCGGCCCGGACATCCGGCACATCGTCATCGGCAACGAGGGCGCCCTCTGCTACATCACCGAGGTGACCGTCAAGGTCTTCAAGTACCAGCCGGAGAACAACGAGTTCCACGGCTTCCTCGTCGACGACATGGCCACCGGCGTCAAGGCGATCCGCGAGGTCGTCACGAACGGGTTCAAGCCGTCGGTCGTCCGGGTCTACTCGCCCGAGGACGCCCGCCAGCACTTCTCGCACTTCTACGACGGCAAGGTCGTCGTCGTCTTCGTGGCGGAGGGACCCAAGGGCCTCGTGCGCGCCACCAGCGAGGAGATCGAGCGGGTCCTGGCCCAGTACCCGCACGACAAGGTCGACCCCCGCCTGATCGAGGACTGGTTCGACAACCTCAACTGGGGCGTCGACAAGATCGAGGCCGAGAAGCAGGTCATGCTCGCCAAGGCCGAACTCGGCTACACCACCGAGGTCTCCGTCGACTGGTCGCGCACCGTCGAGCTGTACGACAACGTGATCCGGCGCATCCGCACCGAGTTCCCGGCCGCCGACGACCTGGTCATGCTCGGCGCCCACTCCTCGCACAGCTACCAGACCGGCACCAACCTGTACTTCGTCTACGACTACAGGATCAACTGCGAGCCGCGCGAGGAGATCGAGAAGTACCACATCCCGCTCAACGCGATCATCGTCGAGGAGGCGCTGAAGGTGGGCGGCTCCATGGTCCACCACCACGGCATCGGCAAGTACCGCGCCCCGTGGACCACGCAGGAGCACGGCAGCGCGTACCAGATCCTCGCCAAGCTCAAGGAGACCTTCGACCCCAACGGGATCATGAACAAGGGCACCATCTTCCCCATGGACGCCTGAGCCAGACGCCCAGCCGACCCCGGCCGCCGTCACGCCGGCCGGGGTCCCGCTCCTTCCCCGACCCGCACGACCTCCCCGGAGTGGCCATGTCCAGCGCCCGTCCCCGCTACCTCATCGGCATCGACAACGGCTCGCAGTCGTCGAAGGTGACCGTCTTCGACACCGACGGCCGGGTCGTCAGCGAGGGCCGTGCCGCGCTGCGCCCCTACGACACCCCGCGGCCCGGCGTCGTGGAGCATCCGGACGACGACCTGTGGACGTCGATCGGCGCCGCGAGCCGGGCCGCGCTCGCGGCGTTCGACGGAGACCCGGCGGACATCGTGGGTGTGGGACTGTGCACCATCCGCTTCTGCCGTGCCGTACTCAAGGCGGACGGCACGCTCGCCCAGCCCGTCATGAGCTGGATGGACGAGCGCGTCGGACTCCCCTACCAGGACACCAGCCCCGAGGCCGCCCGCGTCACGACCAGCTCCGGCTACATCGGTCACCGGATGACGGGGCAGTTCCGTGACACGGCGGCCAACTACGCCGGGATGTGGCCCCTGGACCCGGACACCTGGCAGTGGAGCGACGACGACGCGGAGATCGCCAAGCTCGGCCTGCGCCGCGAGCTGCTCTTCGACCTCGTGCTGCCCGGTGAGGTCCTGGGCGAGGTCACCGAGGCCGCGGCACGCCACACCGGCATTCCCGCCGGGGTCCCCGTGGTCGCCACGGCCAACGACAAGGCGGTCGAGGCCCTGGGCTGCGGGCTGCGCTCCCCCGACACCCTCCTCGTCTCGCTCGGCACGTACGTGGCCGGCATGGCGACGGGCCCGCGCAACGTCACGGGCCCTGCGGACTTCTGGGTGAACTACGCCGCCGTGCCGCACTCCTACCTCTACGAGTCCGGCGGAGTGCGGCGCGGCATGTGGACGGTCAGCTGGTACCGCGACCTGCTCGGCGAGGAGGCGTCCGCCCGGGCGCGCGCCGCCGGGCTGGAGGTGGAGGACTACCTCAACGGCGAAGCGGCGAAGGTACCGCCGGGGTCCGACGGGCTGATGACCGTCCTCGACTGGCTCGCCCCGGACGACGCCCCCTTCCGCAAGGGCACGATGCTGGGCTTCGACGGACGCCACGGCCGCTTCCACGTCTACCGGTCCATCCTGGAGGCCCTCGCGATGACGGTCCACGACACGACGGAGCGCATGGCACGCGAACTGGGCACGGCCCACCGCGAGGTCATCGTCTCCGGCGGCGGCTCGCGCTCCGACCTGATGATGCGGATCCAGGCCGACGTGCACGGTGTCCCCGCCCGCCGCGCCGAGGCGTCCAGCGCCGCGGGCCTGGGAGCGGCGATCTGCGCGGCGGTGGGCCTCGGTGTGCACGCGGATTTCGAGGAGGCCACGGCCAGGATGGTCCGCGACGGCGAGGTCTTCCACCCGGACCCGGAGAACCACGCCCTCTACCGGCGCCTCGAAGCGGTGTACCGGGACGTCCGTGAACACACCGACGCCCTCTACCGCCGTACGTACGACGTCTTCGGCTGACGCCGGTCAGCGGGCGCGGCGGATGCGGACGGGGCCGCGCGCCGTCGCCGGGTCGACCTGGCGACCGCGCTGGGTGACCGTGACCTTCCCGGCCGCGGCCAGTCGCCCGGCCGCACGGCGGGCCGGCTCCATGAGGGCGCGCCAGCCGTCGTCGTCCCCTTCGTAGACCGCGCGTGCGGCGTCCGAGGGGCAGATCGTCGCCTCCGGGCGGCGGCGCTCCAGGAGTTCCAGGATGGCTCGCTCCAGGTGCCGGACCGTCCGCTGCTGTTCCTCGTCCGCCACCCCGCCAGTATGACGATCCGCGGGCGGTCGCGCCCGCGGGCGGGCCCGGTGATGGTCGAAGACGGATCCAGCTTCGACCAGGCTCCGGAGGAGCAGCCGTGCCGGGCGTACGGACCACGCCGTGCCGGCGCCCTCGCCGCTTCGGAGCGAGCTCGACCTGGTCTTCGACCTGGCCGACCGGCACGGGATCGGCGGCGACATACATCTGCACGACCGGGACGAGAAGGGGACCCGGGTCACGCGCGGCATCATCGACCGCACCCGCCCCCTGTCCCTGCGGGGCCGGGTAACGGTGAGTCACGTCTGCTGCCTGCCGTTCCTCGCCGAGCGCGCACCGCGCACCATGGCCGAGGACTTGGCGGATCTGGACATCGCCCTGACGACGGTCGCGCCGAACGAGTCCCTGGTGCTGTCCGTGTCCACGCCGGCCTGCCGCGGGCCGACCTGAAGCCGGGGCGGCGGCGGACTTCGTGCTGGTGCGCGGCGAGTGCCTGCCGCAGGTCGTGGTCGACATTCCCCGGCGGGACATGGTCGTGCACGGCGGGCGGGTGGTGGCCCGGAACGGCGAACTGGTCCGAGGGGCGCCCGCCGCGCGGGGGTGTGTGCAGTGTCACGCAGAACAAAGGCCGTCCAAGTTGTCTGAGTCACAGCATAAATGTCCCTTTGGCCGCCATGCTCGAAGACGATGCCGACGCCCGAAGTGACGCGCGCCGGCATGGACTTGGACGTGGAGTGCTGGAGTGAGCCATGCCACAGCACTCGGGACCTTCCCCCTCTTGTTCACCGGAGAAAGGTGCGAATCGTGGCCGCATACCTGTGCCCGCCCGCCGTCATACACGGCGAGCACGCCGTCAGGACCAGCCAGATCGTGGAGGAGGTCCGCGAACGGCACCCGGACGCGGCGTGGGCGCCTCGCATCGACGGCATCGCGGCCAGTACCGGCATCGAGACCCGGGGCTGGATGCTGCCGCTGGAGTCCGCCGTGGCGCCCGGCGCCTCGGGCGCCCTGTCGGCGACCGGCACCGGGCCCGCGCGGGAGGCGCTGGTCCGCGACGGGTTCACCGAGCAGGACGCGGACCGCGTGGTCGCCGCCCTCGAAGCGGTACCGGCACCGCAGACCGTGCAGGAGCGCACCGCCCCGGCCTGGGAGGCCGTGCAGGCGTACGGGGAGCAGGCGGCGCGCGGGGCCCTGCAGATCGCCGGGCTGGACGTCTCGGACGTCGACTGCCTGATCACCAGCAACTCCACCACCCCGGCGCTGCCGGGTCTGGACGTCGCCCTGGCCAACCGGCTCCCGCTGCGCGGCGACACGACGCTGCTGCCCGCCTCGCAGTGGGCCTGTGTCGCCGGGACCCGCTCCCTGGCACTCGCGGCCGACCTCGTGGCGGCCGACCCCGACCGGGTGGTCCTGGTCGTGATCTCCGAGGCGCTGAGCACGACCTACCAGCCCGCGGACGACACCCTGGAGTCCCTGATCGTCCGGCTGCTGTTCGCGGACACCGCGGTCGCGACGGTGGTCACGGGCCGCCCCAGGCCCCAGTCGATGCTGCGGCTGGACGCCTCCTGGCACCACACCCTGCCGGACACCCAGGACCTGCACCGCCTGGAGACGCGGGCGGACGGCACCCACTTCGTGATGGACCGGCGCGGCCCGCGCGCCGTGCAGAACACCGTCACCGCCATGTGGGACTGGCTGCACGACCGCTACCAGGACGACCCGAACTCCTGGCACCCCGACGTGCTGCTCGCGCACCCCGGCGGGACGCGTGTGCTGGAGTACATGGAGCAGACCATGCCCGAGGAGTGGCCGTCGGGGCTCCTCGACCACAGCCGGGACAGCTACACCAGTGGCAACCGCGGCGGCGCCGCCGTGTTCGACATCATGCGCCGGGCGCACGACGCCGGGCAGCGGCCGGGCAGTCGCGCCGTGCTGTACGCGGCGGCCCCGGGCCTCACGGCGACCGCCCTCGAAGGAGAGTGGCTCTAGTCTTTTGAGTCAGGAATTCTGTTCAGATAGCTGGCGAGGCGTTCGAGGATCTCGTCTGCGGTCTTCGTCCAGACGTAGGGCTTGGGATCGG
>NZ_JBHYJX010000021.1:0-44172 GCF_042740985.1 Streptomyces sp. NPDC058985
AGACGACTGGGTTGATAGGCCGGATCTGGAAGCACCGCAAGGTGTGGAGGTGACCGGTACTAATAGGCCGAGGGCTTGTCCTCAGTTGCTCGCGTCCACTGTGTTGGTTCTGAAACCACGAACAACCCGCCCCCTGGTCACAGGGTGCGGCTGGTTGTCTGTTTCATAGTGTTTCGGTGGTCATAGCGTAGGGGAAACGCCCGGTTACATTCCGAACCCGGAAGCTAAGCCTTACAGCGCCGATGGTACTGCAGGGGGGACCCTGTGGGAGAGTAGGACGCCGCCGAACTCCTCTTAGAGCTCTGGCTCTTGGGCACACAGCCCGAGAGCCAGAGCTTTTTTGCGTTGAGGTAAGGTCAGTGAGCATCATTGGCTCGTTTCCCACCAGGAGGCCCCCGCGTGGAGGTCCAGGAGACCCGCGTGCAGACCGACCGGGTCCTCACCATCCCGAACATCCTGAGCATGGCGCGCCTCGCCGGCGTGCCGCTCTTCCTGTGGCTCATCCTCCGCCCCGAGTTCGGCGGCCCGCAGAGCGACGGATGGGCGCTGTTGGTGCTGGCCCTGAGCGGGGTCAGCGACTACCTGGACGGGAAGCTCGCGCGGCGCTGGAACCAGATCAGCAATCTCGGGCGGCTCCTGGACCCCGCGGCCGACCGGCTCTACATCCTGTCGACGCTGGTGGGCCTCACCTGGCGGGAGATTCTCCCCCTCTGGTTGACGCTTGTACTTCTTGCCCGCGAGGCCGTCCTGCTCGTGATGGTGGGCATCCTCCGCCGGCACGGCTATCCGCCGCCGCAGGTGAACTTCCTGGGGAAGGCGGCCACCTTCAACCTCATGTACGCCTTCCCCCTGCTGCTGCTCAGCGACGGCAGCGGGTGGATCGCGTCACTGGCCGCTGTTTTCGGATGGGCGTTCGCCGGATGGGGTACAACCCTGTACTGGTGGGCAGGTGTTCTCTACGTGGTGCAGGTCCGCCGCCTGGTCCGTGCGGACGCCACAGCCGATTGAACTCGCTGATTGTGCGGCCCCAGTGGCCGGATGGCCCGCGCTGGAAAAGTGCGGGACCCTGGACGGGTGAAGTCGGCTTAACCGTCGTCTCTTAGAGGAGGACGCTTCCGACATGAAGGCCGTCGTGATGGCTGGAGGCGAAGGCACCCGCCTTCGTCCCATGACCTCGAGCATGCCCAAGCCGCTCCTGCCGGTGGCCAACCGGCCGATCATGGAGCATGTGCTGCGGCTGCTGAAAAGGCATGGGCTCAACGAGACCGTTGTCACCGTCCAATTCCTGGCCTCCCTGGTCAAGAACTACTTCGGTGATGGCGAAGAGCTCGGGATGGAGCTCACGTATGCCAATGAGGAGAAGCCACTCGGTACCGCCGGAAGCGTCAAGAACGCCGAGGAGGCATTGAAGGACGATGCCTTCCTCGTTATTTCCGGCGATGCCCTGACCGACTTCGATCTCACCGATCTGATCAATTTCCACAAGGAAAAGGGCGCGCTCGTCACCGTGTGTCTGACACGCGTGCCCAACCCGCTGGAATTCGGTATCACCATCGTCGACGAAGAGGGCAAGGTCGAGCGCTTCCTGGAGAAGCCGACCTGGGGCCAGGTCTTCTCGGACACGGTGAACACGGGTATCTACGTCATGGAGCCCGAGGTCTTCGACTACGTCGACCCCGATGTGCCCGTGGACTGGTCCGGCGACGTCTTTCCGCAGCTGATGAAGGAAGGAAAGCCGGTCTACGGCTACGTCGCCGAGGGCTACTGGGAGGACGTCGGCACCCACGAGAGCTACGTCAAGGCCCAGGCCGACGTTCTGGAACGCAAGGTCGACGTAGACATCGACGGATTCGAGATCTCTCCGGGCGTCTGGGTGGCCGAAGGGGCCGAGGTGCATCCGGACGCCGTGCTGCGGGGGCCGCTGTACATCGGTGACTACGCGAAGGTCGAGGCCGGCGCCGAAATCCGCGAACACACGGTCGTCGGTTCCAATGTCGTCGTCAAGAGCGGCGCCTTTCTCCACAAGGCCGTGGTGGCGGACAACGTGTATGTCGGCCCGCAGAGCAATCTGCGGGGCTGTGTGGTCGGCAAGAACACCGACATCATGCGTGCCGCGCGGATCGAGGACGGCGCGGTCATCGGCGACGAATGCCTGGTCGGCGAAGAATCGATCGTCCAGGGCAACGTGCGGGTCTACCCGTTCAAGACCATCGAGGCCGGAGCCTTCGTCAACACCTCGGTCATCTGGGAGTCCCGGGGCCAGGCGCATCTGTTCGGGGCGCGTGGGGTGTCCGGCATCCTGAACGTGGAGATCACGCCAGAACTGGCGGTACGGTTGGCCGGCGCCTACGCGACCACCCTCAAGAAGGGCTCCACCGTCACCACCGCCCGTGACCACTCCCGTGGTGCCCGTGCGCTGAAGCGGGCGGTGATCTCCGCGTTGCAGGCCAGCGCCATCGACGTACGCGACCTGGAGAACGTACCGCTGCCCGTGGCGCGGCAGCAGACCGCGCGGGGCAGTGCGGGCGGGATCATGATCCGGACCACCCTCGGGGTGCCGGACTCCGTCGACATCATGTTCTTCGACGGGCAGGGCGCCGACCTGTCGCAGGGCAGCCAGCGGAAGCTCGACCGGGTGTTCGCGCGGCAGGAGTACCGGCGCGCGTTCCCCGGTGAGATCGGGGACCTGCACTTCCCGTCCAGTGTGTTCGACTCGTACACCGGATCGCTGCTGCGGAACATCGACATCACCGGGATCGCGGACTCTGGCCTCAAGGTGGTCGTCGACGCCTCCAACGGCAGTGCCGGGCTGGTGCTGCCCAGTCTGCTCGGCAAGCTCGGTGTCGACTCGCTGACCATCAACCCCGGACTCGACGAGTCCAGGCCGACCGAGACCGGCGACGTGCGGCGGTCGGGGCTGGTGCGGCTCGGGGAGATCGTGGCGTCTTCCCGGGCGGCCTTCGGGGTGCGGTTCGACCCGGTCGGCGAGCGGCTGTCACTCGTCGACGAGAAGGGCCGCATCATCGAGGACGACCGGGCGCTGCTGGTACTGCTCGACCTGATCGCGGCGGAGCGCCGCAGCGGGCGGGTCGCCCTGCCCGTGACGACCACCAGGATCGCCGAGCAGGTCGCCGCGTACCACGGCACCCAGGTGGAGTGGACGACCACCTCTCCGGACGACCTGACGCGGGTCGGCGGAGAGGAAGGGGCCATCTTCGGCGGCGACGGCAAGGGCGGATTCATCGTCCCCGAGTTCAGCAGTGTCTACGACGGTACGGCGGCGTTCGTGCGGTTGATCGGGCTGGTCGCGCGGACGCAGCTCACGCTGAGCCAGATCGACGCGCGGATCCCGCGGGCGCACGTCCTCAAGCGTGATCTGGCGACTCCGTGGGCCGTCAAGGGCCTCGTGATGCGGCGCGTCGTCGAGGCCGCCGGGGACCGCTCGGTCGACACGACCGACGGTGTGCGCGTGGTGGAGACCGACGGACGCTGGGTGATGGTGCTCCCCGACCCGGCCGAAGCGGTGACCCATCTGTGGGCCGAGGGTCCCGACGACGCCTCCGCGCAGGCGCTGCTGGACGAGTGGGCCGCGGTGGTGGACAGCGCCGGCCGGTAGAAACACCGCACGCGTGCGTGCCGGACAAGTGTCCCCAAGGGGGCCTGTCCGGCACGCCGGTGGGGCCGTTCGGAGGTAGCGGCGGCGGCGTGCGACGATGTGCGGCATGCCGCAGCAACCCCCCGTTCGGAGCACATCCACGCGGCCCGCGCGCCCGGACGCGTCCATGTCCTTGCTCACCAACGTCATGGACCACAGCCTCGACGACGGCTACGCCGAGGCGGCCGCGCGGAAGAAGGCCGAGGGCGGCGGCGGTATGCCGAAGACCCTGCGGGCCAAGCTCGGACTGGCCGCAGGCCTGGTGCTGGCGGCCCTGGTCGTCACGGTCGGCGCGGCTCAGGCACGGGTCGCCGCTCCCGTGGTCGCCAAGGAGCGCGAGGAGCTGATCGACCGCATAGAGGGGGAGACCTCGGCGGCCGACAAACTGGAGAAGAGCGTCGACGAGCTGCGGGACGAGGTGGGCGCGCGACAGCGCGAGGCGCTGGACAAGAGCGGCGCCGGCGACCGGTCCGACCTCGTGGGCATCCTGTCGGGCGCGGTGGAGGTGCACGGCCCGGGCGTGAAGCTCGTGGTGAACGACGCCAAGGACGTGGCCACGGGCGGTGACGGGCAGCCGCGCGGCACCTCCGGGTTCTCCGACACCGGCCGGGTGCGGGACCGGGACATGCAGCGCGTGGTCAACGGGCTGTGGGAGTCGGGCGCCGAGGCGGTCTCCATCAACGGACAGCGTCTGACGGCACTGTCGGCGATCAGGGCCGCCGGTGACGCGATACTGGTCGACAACAGGCCCCTGGTGCCGCCGTACACGGTGCTGGCGGTGGGCGGCGGCGAGCGGCTGAGCAGCACGTTCCAGGACAGCGCCGATGGGCTGTACCTGCACGCCCTTCAGGAGAACTACGGCATCCGGACGGCCATCTCCGTGGCGAACGACCTACGGCTGCCTGCCGCACCGAGTGTGATCGTACGTACAGCACAGCCGATAACCGAGAAGGGCACATCGTGATCGCCGTACTGGGCCTCGTCGTGGGAGTCGTGGCCGGACTGTTGGTCCGGCCCGAGGTGCCGGCGGCCGTGGAGCCTTACCTGCCGATCGCCGTCGTGGCGGCGCTGGACGCCGTCTTCGGTGGCCTGCGGGCCATGCTCGACGGCATCTTCGACGACAAGGTCTTCGTGGTGTCCTTCCTGTCGAACGTGGTCGTGGCCGCGCTGATCGTGTTCCTGGGCGACAAGCTGGGCGTCGGTGCCCAGCTGTCCACCGGTGTCGTGGTCGTCCTCGGCATCCGGATCTTCTCCAACGCCGCGGCGATCCGCCGCCACGTCTTCCGGGCGTGAGGCCGATGAGCGACCACGACGAGCAGCCCGCGAACCGGCTGCGCAAGGAACTGCCCGACGAGGTGGCGCCGGCGCAGGACGCCCCGGCCGCCGGCACTCCCGAGGAGCCGCAGCCGGTGCAGGGCGGGCCGAGCGGCCGGGAGCGGCTGCTCAAGGGCCTGTGGCCGCCACGTCTGACCAGGGCCCAACTCATCGTGGCCCTGCTCCTGTTCGGGCTCGGATTCGGGCTCGCGGTCCAGGTGGCGTCGAACAGCGAGAGCGACGGCGCGCTGCGCGGTGCCCGGCAGGAGGATCTGGTCCGCATCCTCGATGAACTGGACGACCGTACTCAGCGTCTTGAAGACGAGAAGCAGGGCCTCGAGAAGCAGCGGGACGAGCTGGAGAACAGCTCCGACCAGGCGGAGGAGGCCCGCAAGCAGACGCTGGAGAAGGAGCGGCAACTGGGCATCCTCGCGGGCACCGTGGCCGCGCAGGGGCCCGGCATCACGGTGACGGTCCAGGACACGAAGGGAGCGGTCGAGGCCGACATGCTGCTCGACGCGATCCAGGAGCTGCGTGCGGCGGGCGCGGAGGCGATCCAGGTGAACGGTGTGAGGGTCGTCGCCGGCACCTACCTCGCGGACTCCGACAAGTCCGTGAGCGTGGACGGGAACAAGATCAACGCGCCCTATCGTTTCCAGGTCATCGGCAAGCCGCAGGACCTCGAACCGGCTCTCAACATTCCTGGAGGCGTGGTGCAGACTCTGGAAAAGGAACAGGCCACCGTTACTGTTGAGCGGTCGAGCAAGATCGTCGTGGACGCCTTGCGAGCGGCGGAGCGGCCTGACTACGCTCGGTCGTCCTCCCAGTGAACCGGCGGTGCATGGGGGACGTCCGGCTAGGGCATGAGGTTGCGGGGGGTCGGCGCACCGATTGGGTGGTGCGTGGTGGAAACTGTCTGGTGGAGACGGACGTTGTGAAGATGTCCGGGTCGGTCAGTACGGTCAGTCAGGGTTCGTCCTGCCCCACGGGCGGGTCTGTTTCGGTCAAGGGGAATCGCCCGTGAAGTTGTTTGCGAAGTTGTTCGGCAAGAGCGCGCGAGAGGGCAGCGACAACGCCACCGCCCGCCATCGCGCCCAGCCCGACGCGGAGGGCCGACGCCCGATGTTCCGGGA
The DNA here is from genome assembly GCF_042740985.1 of Streptomyces sp. NPDC058985. Taxonomy (NCBI): domain Bacteria; kingdom Bacillati; phylum Actinomycetota; class Actinomycetes; order Kitasatosporales; family Streptomycetaceae; genus Streptomyces; species Streptomyces sp. NPDC058985. The sequence goes on from NZ_JBHYJX010000021.1 coordinate 6,103, forward strand.
CCAGGTGGGTGGTCCGGGCGGTGACATTCCCGGTGGTCAGGGCGCGCCGTCTGTTGACCCTGCACAGTCCGGCGGCATAGGTTTCGGGCAGCCGTCAACCTCAGGTGCGGGTGGAGGGTTCAGCCCCGATCCGTACGCGTCGAACGCCCCGGCGGGGCAGCCGCGGCAGGAGGATCCGTCCATGTCGGCCCTGGTGTGTACGAGGTGCGGCAACCGCAACGCGGAGAACAGCCGCTTCTGCTCCAACTGCGGTGCGCCGCTGCGTGCCGGCGCGGTTCCGGAGCGTGCCTCCGAGACGACCTCCACGATCTCCATCTCCGGTCTCGAGGCCTACGACGCCGAGGTCACCGGTCAGACCGCGGTCCCGGCGCTCTCGCCCGAGGCGCAGGCGGCCGTGGACGCGCTGCCGCTCGGCTCCGCGCTCCTGGTCGTGCGCCGCGGTCCGAACTCGGGCAGCCGCTTCCTGCTGGACGGTGAGCTGACCACCGCCGGGCGTCACCCGCAGAGCGACATCTTCCTGGACGACGTGACGGTCTCGCGCCGGCACGTGGAGTTCCGCCGCAGTCCGGACGGATCCTTCACGGTCGCCGACGTGGGCAGCCTGAACGGTACGTACGTCAACCGGGAGCGCATCGACCAGGTCGCCCTGTCGAACGGTGACGAGGTGCAGATCGGCAAGTACCGGCTGGTGTTCTACGCGAGCCAGCGGGGTTACTGACCCGAACCTCCAGGGAAGGTCCATGCTGCATACACCGAGCGGCGGTGCCGGTCACGGCGCCGCCGCCACGGACAGTGGGCTGATGAGCATCGGCACGGTGCTGAACGTGCTGCGTGACGAGTTCCCCGACATCAGCATCTCCAAGATCCGCTTCCTGGAGTCCGAGGGCCTCGTCGAGCCGCGGCGGACCCCGGCCGGGTACCGCAAGTTCAGCGCGCACGACGTGGAGCGTCTGGGCCGGGTGCTGCGGATGCAGCGGGACCACTATCTGCCGCTCAAGGTCATCCGTGAGCACCTGGACGCGGTGGAGCGCGGTGAGGCGGTGTCGCTGCCCACGGTCGGCCGGCAGCGGGACGGGGAGGCGGCGCCGGACCCCCTCGAGAGCCCTGCCGTCGCCCGGATCGGACGGGACGAGCTGCTCGCCGCGGCCGGGATCGACGCCCAGGAGCTGAAGGAGTGGGAGTCCTACGGGCTCCTCGCCCCTCTGCCCGACGGGGCGTACGACGCCGAGGCGGTCACCGTGGCGTCGCTGGTGACGCAGCTGGGGCGCTTCGGGATCGAGCCGCGGCACCTGCGGGTGATGAAGGCCGCCGCCGACCGGGACGCCGGGCTGGTGGACCAGGTGGTCGCCCCGCTGAAACGACACCGCAACCCCCAGACCAGGGCACACGCGGAAGCGCGTACCAAGGAGCTGGCGGGTCTGGCGGTGAGGCTGCACGCGGCGCTGGTACAGACCGCGCTCGGCGTGCGGCTTCCCTGAAACACGCCTGTTCGGAGCCCCGGATCGCCCAGCCGATCCCGGCCCGACTACCCAAACGTCCCGGGCACGGCCTAGGGTTGCTGTGTGAACGAGCTCGATGTCGTAGGTGTCCGGGTCGAGATGCCCTCCAACCAACCGATCGTGCTGCTGCGCGAGGTGGGAGGCGACCGCTACCTTCCCATCTGGATCGGACCGGGTGAGGCGACGGCGATCGCCTTCGCCCAGCAGGGCATGGCTCCGGCACGGCCGCTGACCCACGACCTGTTCAAGGACGTGCTGGAAGCCGTCGGCCAGGAGCTCACCGAGGTGCGCATCACCGACCTGCGCGACGGGGTGTTCTACGCCGAGCTGGTCTTCGCCAGCGGCGTCGAGGTCAGCGCCAGGCCCTCCGACGCCATAGCGCTGGCCCTGCGCACCGGAACGCCGATCTACGGCAGCGACACGGTCCTCGACGACGCGGGCATCGCGATCCCGGACGAGCAGGAGGACGAGGTGGAGAAGTTCCGCGAGTTCCTCGACCAGATCTCGCCGGAGGACTTCGGGACGAGCAACCAGTAGGGTTTCCCCGAATCGGGGCACGCGAAACCACTCTTAGGGTGATTATCACTCGGCGTGCCGAGTGTGGCGATCGTTGACGCACCCTTGGTGACTGCCTACCTTCGAGGAGGCAGGTCAAGGACGGAGGTCGGCGTGAGGATCAGCGGCGACGGTACGGCTGGGGGTGGCCCCGGGTTCGGTCCCGGGGCAAGTGGTCCGTACCCTCCCCAGGACTCTCGGCTCCGCTCGGGCGGGGGGTACGCGCAGCAGGCCGGCGCGCCCGATTCCGCTCCGCAGCGGCCGGCCGCCGTGCCGACCAGCGGAGGGGCGGCGTCCATGACGTCCGAGGAGATCGGCTACCGCGGGCCGACGGCCTGCGCGGCCGCCGGCATCACCTACCGGCAGCTCGACTACTGGGCCCGTACGGGGCTCGTCGAGCCCAGTGTGCGGCCGGCCCACGGGTCGGGCACACAGCGCCTGTACAGCTTCCGCGACGTGGTCGTGCTGAAGATCGTCAAACGCTTCCTCGACACCGGGGTGTCCCTCCAGAACATCCGGACCGCCGTCCAGCACCTGCGGGAGCGCGGTTTCCGTGACCTGGAGCGGATGACGATGATGAGCGACGGCGCCACGGTCTACGAGTGCACCTCGCCCGACGAGGTGCACGCCCTGCTCCAGGGCGGCCAGGGCATCTTCGGGATCGCCGTCGGCGTGGTCTGGCGGGACGTCGAGAGCGCCCTGTCCCAGCTGCACGGAGAGCGGATCGACACCGGGGAGACCCTGGTCGGGCACAATCCGGCGGACGAGCTGGCGCGACGCCGCAACAGGGCGGTCTGAGCGGCGCCGGTCCGCCCGGCGCGCGGGCCGACCGCTGGCGGCCGCATTGTCAGTGGCGTAGGGCAGCATCGGAGATGTGAGAACCGCGCCCACGATCCTGCATCTCGACATGGATGCCTTCTTCGCCTCGGTGGAGCAGGCGTCCAAGCCGAGTCTGCGCGGGAAGGCCGTGGTGGTGGGCGGCCTGGGGCCGCGGGGTGTCGTCGCCACCTGCTCGTACGAGGCGCGCGTCTTCGGCGTCCACTCGGCGATGCCCATGGGCCAGGCCAGGCGGCTGGCGCCCAACGCCGCCTATCTCGTCCCGCGGTTCGAGCTGTACCGGTCGATCAGCGAACAGGTGATGCGGCTGCTCAGGGAGTTGTCGCCGCTGGTGGAGCCGCTGAGCCTGGACGAGGCGTTCGTGGACCTGGAGGCCGGGGGGACGGCCTGGGACGCGGCGTCGGCGCGGCTGGCCGGGACGAAGCTGCGCACGGACATCCGAGCCGTCACGGGCCTCACCGGATCCGTGGGACTGGCCGCCTCCAAGATGCTGGCCAAGATCGCCTCCGAGGAGGCCAAGCCCGACGGGCTGGTCCTGATCCCGCCGGGGACGGAGCGGGCCATGCTGGAGCCCATGTCCGTGCGGACCCTGCCCGGCGTCGGCCCGGCGACCGGCGACCACCTGCGCCGGGCCGGCATCACCACCGTCGGGGAGCTGGCCGAGGCGGGCGAGGACGAGTTGGTGCGGCTGGTGGGCAAGGCGCACGGACACGGCCTGTACGCCATGGCCCTGGCGCTCGACGAGCGGCCCGTCGTGGCCGAGCGGGAGACCAAGTCCGTGTCGGTCGAGGACACCTACGACGTGGACATCCACGACCGGGTGCGGGTCGGCGTGGAGGTGGGCCGGCTGGCCGACCGGTGCGTGCGCCGGCTGCGCGCTTCCGGGCTGTCCGGGCGGACCATCGTGCTCAAGGTGCGCAGATACGACTTCTCCACGCTGACGCGCTCCGAGACGCTCCGCGGGCCCACGGACGACCCGGCGGTGGTGCGGGAGGCCGCCGCCCGGCTGCTGGACTCGGTGGACACCACGGGGGGTGTGCGGCTGCTCGGGGTCGGCGTCAGCGGCCTGGCCGACTACACGCAGGAGGACCTGTTCGCGCAGGCGGCGGGGGGCGGGGCCGAGGGCCCGGCCGAGGAGCCGGAGACCGAGCCCGCCGCGGAGCACCGCCCGGCGGCACCCGCGGAGCGCCGCTGGCCGTCGGGGCACGACGTGCGGCACGCGCGGTTCGGGCACGGGTGGGTCCAGGGGAGCGGGCTGGGGAGGGTTACCGTGCGCTTCGAGACGCCGTACTCGCGGACCGGGCGGGTGCGGACCTTTCCGATGGACGACCCGGAGCTGACGCCCGCGGATCCGCTGCCGCTGGTTCCGTCCGGGACGCTAAGACCCGAAGGCCCGGCCAGACCGGTGGCCGGCTGACCGTGCCGTGCGTCCCGTACGTGCCGCGTCCGTCGTGGGGGCGGAGCGTCAGGCCTCCTCGTTGCCCTTGCCCGCCAGCTTGCCGAAGTCGTGATCGGGGAGCGGGGGAGCGGCGGCCACGTCGAGGCCGTAGTGGTGGTACAGCTGGAGTTCCTGTTCCGGCGAGAGGTGGCGGCCGACGCCGAAGTCCGGTGCCTCCTTGATCAGCGCCCGGTCGAAGGGCACGCGCAGGGTGCCCTCGACCAGCTCGCTGGGCTCCAGGGGTACGAAGGCGTCCCTGCTGAAGAGGCCCGTGCGGATGGCCGCCCACTCGGGCACGCCGGTGGCATCGTCGAGGTACACCTCGTCCACGGTGCCGATCCTGGTGCCGTCGCGGTCGAACGCCTTGCGGCCTATCAGGTTCCGCGGGTCGATGTCAGTACGCACGGGCCCTCCACTTGGTCACCACTTGGTCGCACTGGGGTCGCACACCAGCCGCCGAAATCATCCGTAAGTACTACAAAAAACTACATATGGCCGGTCGGCCACTCGAAGGTCCGTGCAGCGGGCTCGCTGGTACGCTGGCAAACGGCTGCTGACCCCGCGCGGGAGAGTCCTCCGGACACCATCGGAGGCGCCGAAGGAGCAAATCCTCCCCGGAATCTCTCAGGCTCACGTACCGCACGGACGAGGTCACTCTGGAAAGCAGAGCGGGTGTCGACGGCTTCCGCTCTCACCGACGGTGAAAGCCGGGACGCCCTCGGGCCGCCCCGGTGAAGCTCTCAGGTTGAGATGACAGAGGGGGAGGCCGTCCGGGTACCCGCGCCGTGGTGCCCCTCGAAGGTCGTCAGACCAGGAGGCCTCCGCAATGACCGCCCACCGCACTCCGCTCACCGCACTCGAACAGGCAGCGCCGTTCGAGCAGCGCCACATCGGCCCCGACCACGAGGCCCGGGCCAAGATGCTCGCGCAGGTCGGTTACGGTTCGCTCGACGAGCTGACGGCCGCCGCGGTGCCGGATGTGATCAAGAACGCCGACGCGCTGGACCTGCCGGGCGCGCGCTCCGAGGCCGAGGTGCTGGCCGAGCTGCGCTCGCTGGCCGACCGCAACCAGGTCCTGGACTCCATGATCGGCCTCGGTTACTACGGCACCTTCACCCCGCCGGTCATCCTGCGCAACGTCATGGAGAACCCCTCCTGGTACACCGCGTACACGCCGTACCAGCCCGAGATCTCCCAGGGCCGCCTGGAGGCCCTGCTCAACTTCCAGACCATGGTCGCCGAGCTGACCGGCCTGCCCACCTCCGGCGCCTCCCTGCTGGACGAGGGCACCGCCGCCGCCGAGGCGATGGCGCTCTCCCGGCGCATGGGCAAGAACAAGAAGGGCCTCTTCCTGGTCGACGCGGACGTGCTGCCGCAGACCATCGCCGTGATCCAGACCCGTGCCGAGCCGACCGGCGTCGAGGTCGTCGTCGCCGACCTGAGCGAGGGCATCCCGGCCGAGGTGGCCGAGCGGGAGATCAACGGCGTCCTGCTCCAGTACCCGGGCGCCTCCGGTGCCGTACGCGACATCAAGCCGGTCGTCGAGCGGGCGCACGAGCTGGGCGCGCTCGTCACCGTCGCCGCCGACCTGCTCGCCCTCACCCTGCTCACCTCGCCCGGCGAGCTGGGCGCGGACATCGCCGTCGGCACCACCCAGCGCTTCGGTGTGCCGATGGGCTTCGGCGGGCCGCACGCCGGCTACATGGCCGTGCACGAGAAGTTCGCGCGGAGCCTGCCCGGCCGCTTGGTCGGCGTCTCCGTGGACGCGGACGGCAACAAGGCCTACCGCTTGGCCCTGCAGACCCGCGAGCAGCACATCCGCCGCGAGAAGGCCACCAGCAACATCTGCACCGCCCAGGTGCTGCTCGCCGTCATGGCCGGCATGTACGCCGTCTACCACGGTCCCGAGGGCCTGCGGGCCATCGCCCGGCGCACCCACCGGTACGCTTCGATCACCGCCGCGGGCCTCGCCGCGGGCGGCGTCGAGATCGTCCACGGCGCCTACTTCGACACCGTCACCGCGCGGGTGCCCGGCCGGGCCGACGCGATCGTGCACGCCGCCCGCGAGAACGGCATCAACCTGCGGCTCGTCGACGCCGACCACGTCTCCTTCGCCTGCGACGAGACCACCACGCGCGCCCAGGTCGGCGGCGTGTGGCACGCCTTCGGCGTCGAGGGCGACATCGAGGCGCTGGACGCGGAGACCGCGGAGACGCTCCCCGAGGCCCGGCTGCGCACCGACGAGTTCCTGACCCACCCGGTCTTCCACCAGCACCGCTCCGAGACGGCGATGCTGCGCTACCTGCGCCGCCTCGCCGACCGGGACTACGCGCTGGACCGCGGCATGATCCCGCTGGGCTCCTGCACCATGAAGCTCAACGCCACCACCGAGATGGAGCCGGTCACCTGGTCCGAGTTCGGCGCGCTGCACCCCTTCGCGCCCGCCGAGCAGGCGCAGGGCTACCTGACCCTCATCCGTGAGCTGGAGGAGCGGCTCGCGGAGGTCACCGGGTACGACAAGGTCTCGCTGCAGCCCAACGCCGGGTCGCAGGGCGAGTTCGCGGGCCTGCTCGCCGTACGCGGGTACCACCGGGCCAACGGCGACGAGCAGCGCACCGTCTGCCTCATCCCGTCGTCCGCGCACGGCACCAACGCGGCCAGCGCCGTGATGGCCGGCATGAAGGTCGTCGTCGTCCGGACCGCCGAGGACGGCGAGATCGACGTCGAGGACCTGCGCGCCAAGATCGAGCAGCACCGCGACGAGCTGGCCGTGCTGATGATCACGTACCCGTCCACGCACGGTGTCTTCGAGGAGCACGTGGCCGACATCTGCGGCCGGGTGCACGACGCCGGCGGTCAGGTCTACGTGGACGGCGCCAACCTCAACGCCCTGGTCGGCCTCGCCAAGCCCGGCCACTTCGGCGGCGACGTCTCCCATCTGAACCTGCACAAGACGTTCTGCATCCCGCACGGCGGCGGCGGTCCCGGCGTCGGCCCGGTGGCCGTACGGTCGCACCTGGCGCCGTACCTGCCCAACCACCCGATGCAGCCCGCGGCAGGCCCGCAGACGGGCGTCGGGCCCATCTCCGCGGCGCCCTGGGGGTCGGCCGGCATCCTGCCGATCTCCTGGTCGTACGTGCGGCTGATGGGCGGCGAGGGCCTCAAGCGCGCCACGCAGGTGGCCGTGCTGTCCGCCAACTACATCGCCAAGCGGCTGGAACCGCACTTCCCGGTGCTGTACACCGGCCCCGGCGGGCTGGTCGCGCACGAATGCATCATCGACCTGCGCCCGCTGACCAAGGCGACCGGCGTGAGCGTCGACGACGTCGCCAAGCGGCTGATCGACTACGGCTTCCACGCGCCGACGATGTCCTTCCCGGTGGCCGGCACGCTGATGATCGAGCCGACCGAGTCCGAGGACCTGGCCGAGCTGGACCGGTTCTGCGAGGCGATGATCGCCATCCGCGCGGAGATCGAGAAGGTCGGCTCCGGCGCCTGGCCCGCCGACGACAACCCGCTCGGGAGCGCGCCGCACACCGCCGCGGCCCTGGGCGGTGTCTGGGAGCACGCGTACACGCGCGAGGAGGCCGTCTTCCCGGCCGGGGTGTCCGCCGCCGACAAGTACTGGCCGCCGGTGCGCCGCATCGACCAGGCCTTCGGTGACCGGAACCTCGTCTGCTCCTGCCCGCCGCTGGACGCCTACGAGGACTGATCGCCCAGTACGCCCAGTACGGCCTACTACGACGAGAGGCTCCGTACCGACCCGACGGGCGGTACGGAGCCTCTCGTCGTGTCAGGCGGTCGCGAGCGACACCTCCGTCGACTTGATCAGCGCGACGACGGGAGAGCCGACGGACAGGCCCAGGTCCTCGGCGGCCTCCTTGGTGACGACGGCGGTCAGCGCGCCGCCCTCGACCGCGATCCCGACGGACGCCATCGCACCCCCCGTGGTGAGTGCGGTGACGGTGCCGGGCAGCCGGTTGCGGATCGACAGGCCCTCGGCGCGCCCGGTGGCCAGGGCGACCTCCGTGGACTTCACCAGGGCCCGGACGGCGGTACCGGCCGCGAGCGCCAGGTCGTCGGCGGCGTCCCGGGTGATCGCCGAGGTGAGGTCCTGGCCGCCGGAGAGGCGGACCTTGACCGTCGCCATGGCCTCGCCCGGGGTGACGGTGGTGACGGTGCCGGGGAGCTGGTTGCGGATGCTCAGGCTCATGGGGGGACCGTAGCCCTGAGAGGGGAGCTGTGCCGGGCACCCGGGGCGTTGGAGGTAACGCGATATGGCGTCGAAACCAGGGAAGGAGGCTCGGGCGGAAGGGGAGAGGGCTTGGGGAGGCGGCCGTGACCGCGTAGGCGCGGCGGATTACGGGGAGTGATCGGCCTTGGGCACACATCGGGGCCGGTTCGCAACCGTGGCTGCGGGCCGGCCCCATGACGCGCCGGCGGAGTGATGTCACCCCGGCCGGCGGGTGCTCAGGCGGCGGTGATCAGACCCGCGCCGACGGGGCGGTGCGGGGCGATGATCTGGCCGTCCGGCAGAAGCTCACCGGTGTCCTCGAAGAGGACGACGCCGTTGCACAGCAGGCTCCAGCCCTGCTCCGGGTGGTGCGCCACGAGGCGGGCGGATTCCCGGTCGGCGGAGTCGGCTGACGGGCACGGTGGCTGGTGCTGACACATGAGTGGGGTCTCTCGGTCTGTGGTGATGGGTGAGTCTGCTGTCTTGTCTGTCCCGCGGCGTGAAGCGTTGTTCATGGCCGCCCCCCGTATGTTCAAGTCGGTCCGAACCCAGTGTTGCCCCACGGGCGCCGATCCGCAGGTATTTCGCAGCACCGCTTCTCACCCGTTGATGACGCATCACCCGCGCGGACGGTTCAGCCCAACTGCACTGTCACTTCGGGTGGTTCGGCATGGCCGAATGGGGCTAGTCCGCGCGGGTGGGTGCGATGCGGGTCAGGCGGGCGAGCTCAGCAGCCCCGTAGGTGTCACCCGGTGCGTGAGGACCGGCAGCAGCTCGGCGACCCGGTGCGGACGGTGGGCCGCGATGCCCGGAGGCGCGGGCGCCAGCGGAATCAGCAGGTCGGCGGCGGCGGGGTGTCCGGCGGCGGCGTCCGCGGCGCAGTCGCCGTGCAGCCACAGCGTGAGCATGTACAGCTCGGGAACCGACAGCAGACGCGGCTGGTAGGGCTGGGGCACCGACTCGGCCTGCCGCAGCGCGCGTTCGGTCGAGGCGACGTAGGGACCCTCGAAGAAGTGCGAGAACGCCCAGCCGTCCGGGGTCAGCATGGTCTCCGCGGCCGCCACCGCCCGGTCGCCGCAGCGGATCAGGAACCGCCACCCGGCCAGCCGCGTCGCCGTCGCGCCCTCCGCCGTGACCCGGTCCAGGACGTGCACGGGCAGCGGCAGTTCGGGCGCGACGGGGCCCTGGGCACCGAGCAGCCCGGGAGTCCGGGCCTCGTGGACCGCGGTGGGCGAGGAGAGGGCGGTGAGGACGGAGCGCAGGGCGGGCGCGGGGGCCGGCGGGACACGCAGGGGCATGGTGGGTCGCCTCTCATTCGAAGGCACGGTGGCGCGAGGGCGGAGCGGGGCGGACGACGCTGTCAGCTCACAGGGCTGGGGAGGCAGGGGCCGGGGTCCGGGAACCGAGAAGGGGGTGAGGTCTGCCGCGTGTCAGCTCGACGACGGCATCCTTCGACCGTGGGCGCCGGTCTTCTGCCTTCAGCGGAGTTTATACGACATGTGTTCAGACTGTGTTTCGGCTAGCCGATTCCGGCAACCAGTACAAGGTTGCATTCGGTCGTGGAGATGCGGGATTTCTCCGGATTTTCCGGCCGGTGCACGACGGTGACCTCGGGGAATGTTCACCGAGCGGTCGGCCAATTGTCGTCGGCGTTTTTCACGAGTTACCGGACCCGGAAACTGCTCCGCGCGCCATGCCTGGTGAATGTGCCACCGGTCACATCGGCACAGCGTAGCGGGTGCCGGGCCGCCGCGGGACGTTATCGATCGCTTCGGCTGGGCATCATCCAACCTGACCGGCCACCGGCGGCCGGATCTTCGACTGCCGCTCGCAGAAGGGAAGCCTCCATGGGGGAGAAGGTCGTGGCAGGTCAGTTCGACCTGTCCGATCGCCAGCGCTACCGCGAGAAGCTGCAGCGGTGCCTGACGGGTCTGGAGCGGCTTCTGGCGGAGAAGCGGTTCGACGAACCGAAGAACCTGATGGGGCTGGAGATCGAATTGAATCTCGTCGGTGCGGACGGGATGCCGAAAATGTTGAATGCGCAAGTCCTCGAACGCATCGCGAGCCGGGACTTCCAAACAGAACTCGCCATGTTCAACCTGGAAGTCAACATCGCTCCCCACCGGTTGGGCGGCCGGGTATTCGACCGGCTCGCCGAGGAGATCCGTACGTCTCTGGCATATGCGGACCGCAAGGCCGGCGAGGTCGACGCGGGAATCGCGATGATCGGAATTCTGCCGACGCTGGACCGTGACGATCTCGTTTCCTCCAATCTCTCCGCCGTGGACCGCTACGCCCTGCTCAACGACCAGATCGTGGCCGCCCGCGGTGAGGACTTCACCCTCGACATCGAGGGGGTCGAGCGTCTGACCTGCACCTCCAAGTCCATCGCGCCCGAGGCCGCCTGTACCTCGGTGCAACTGCACCTCCAGGTCACCCCGGACCGCTTCGCCGACGTGTGGAACGCGGCCCAGGCGGTCACCGCCGCGCAGATCGCCGTCGGCGCCAACGCGCCGTTTCTGTTCGGCCGCGAGCTGTGGCGCGAGTCGCGCCCTCCGCTGTTCCAGCAGTCCACGGACACCCGCCCGCCCGAGCTGCAGGCCCAGGGCGTGCGGCCGCGCACCTGGTTCGGGGAGCGCTGGGTGACCTCGGCCTACGACCTGTTCGAGGAGAACCGGCGCTACTTCCCGGCACTGCTGCCGATCTGCGACGACGAGGACCCGCTGGCGGTCCTGGACGCCGGAGGCGTGCCCTCGCTCGCCGAACTGGTCCTGCACAACGGCACCGTCTACCGCTGGAACCGCCCCGTCTACGACATCGCCGACGGCGTCCCCCACCTGCGGGTGGAGAACCGCGTCCTGCCCGCCGGACCCACCGTCACCGACGTCATCGCCAACGCGGCCTTCTACTACGGTGTGGTGCGCGCGCTCGCCGAGGAGCCCCGGCCGGTGTGGACCCGGCTGCCGTTCGAGGCCGCCGCCGACAACTTCGAGGCCGCGTGCCGGCACGGCATCGACGCCCGCTTCGAGTGGCCCCGCCGCGGCCGGCTGGGCGGCACCACCGAGGTCGACGCCGCCGTCCTCGTACGCGACGAACTGCTGCCGCTCGCCGCGGCCGGGCTGGACGCGTGGGGTGTGGAGCCCGCCGACCGGGACCTGTACCTCGGTGTGATCGAGGAGCGGTGCCGGCGCCGGGTCAACGGCGCGTCCTGGCAGGCGGCCACGTTCCACCGGGGGCTGGAGGCAGGGCTGTCCCGGGAGGACGCGCTGGCCGCCACGACCCGCCGGTACGTCGAGCTGATGCGCGAGGGTGATCCCGTGCACCTGTGGCCGGTGGGCCTGCCGGAGCCGGCGGCGCTGGGCTGACCCGCACCGGGCCGGCGCCGGGTCGGCCCCGGGCCCCGCCGCGCACCGTCCCATACTGATCGGGCAAGCTGTGACGTCCCAGCTGGAGGCAGGTGTGCATGGCGGAGGCGGGCCCGGTGGACGATTCGTTCCCTCACAAGCCGGTCGTCGGGGAGCAGGGTTCCCCGGAGCGGCTCTCACGGCGGACCCTGCGTGACGAGACGCTGCTCGTCCTGGCGCTGTCGCTGGGCGCGAGCGGGGTGTCCGCCCTCATCAGTTTCATCGGCTCGGTCACCCGGCCCGGCGGGCTCAAGGACCAGGCGGCCACCCTCAACGCCTCCGCGGCGCCCGGCCGTCCCTGGCTGGACCTGGCCTGGCAGCTCTTCGGCATCACCACGGCCCTCGTCCCCGTCGCCCTCGTCGCGCACTTCCTGCTCCGGGAGGGCAGCGGCCTGCGCGCCCTGGGCTTCGACCGCACCCGGCCGTGGCCCGACCTGGGCCGCGGGGCCGCCGTCGCCGCCGTCATCGGCAGCACCGGCATCGCCTTCTACCTGGCCGCCCGTGGCCTCGGCTTCAACCTCACGGTGGTGCCCGAGGCCCTGCCCGGCGTGTGGTGGAAGTACCCCGTACTGATCCTCTCGGCGGTGCAGAACTCCGTCCTGGAGGAGGTCATCGTCGTCGGCTATCTGCTGCGCCGCCTCGACCAGCTCGGCTGGAGCGCGGGCGCCTCACTGGCGGCCAGCTCGGTGCTGCGCGGGTCGTACCACCTCTACCAGGGCATCGGCGGCTTCATCGGCAACATGGTGATGGGCGTCGTCTTCGTGTACCTGTACCGCCGTTGGGGGCGCGTGGGTCCGCTGGTGGTGGCGCACGCGCTGCTCGACATCGGGGCCTTCGTCGGGTACGCGCTGCTGGCCGGCAAGGTGGGCTGGCTGCCGACGGCGTGAGCGCGCGGGGCGGGGAACGGTGTGCGCGTGCCGGGTGGCCTGGCGCGTGCGCGGTACCGTCCGGTGCGGGTGGCGTGGCGTGAGTCTCCCCGCCCCGTCCCGACGGCCGGTCAGGCCAGCAGCTCACCCTCGAGCACCGTCACCGCGCTGCCGCTGAGCAGTGTGCGCCCGCCCCGCAGCTCCGTGCGGACCAGGCCGGAGCGGGGCGATGCCTGGAGCCCCGTGAGGGCGGGTCGGCCCAGTCGCTCGGACCAGAAGGGCGCGAGGGCCGTGTGGGCACTGCCCGTGACGGGGTCCTCGTCGATGCCGACGTTGGGGAAGAAGCAGCGGGAGACGAAGTCGTACCCCTGGGCGGGGTCGTCCGCGCGGGCGGTGGCGATGATGCCCCGCTCGGAGTGGGCGCCCAGCGCCTTGTGGTCCGGCGTCAGGGCGCGCACGGTCGCCTCGTCGGCGACCTCGACCAGCAGGTCGCCGGTGTTCGGCCCGGTGTCGAGGACGGTGAGGGGCTGGGCCCCGAGGGCCTCGGCGACGCCCGCCGGGGTCTCCACCGGAGTCAGCGGCGCGGTCGGGAAGTCCAGGGTGATGGAGCCGTCCTTGCCAGGCGTCGCGACGAGGACGCCGCTGCGGGTGGCGAACCGCACCGGGCCCTGGTGGGCGCCGGTGGTGGACAGCACGTGGGCCGTGGCGAGGGTCGCGTGGCCGCACATCGCGACCTCGGTGGCCGGCGTGAACCAGCGCAGCGCCCAGTCGGCTTCGCCGCCCGCGGGCAGGGGGTGGGCGAACGCCGTCTCGGCGTGATTGACCTCCAGGGCGACCCGCTGCAGTCGGTCGTCGTCCGGGAAGGCGTCGAGGAGCAGGACTCCGGCGGGGTTGCCGGCGAAGGGCCGGTCGGTGAAGGCGTCGACGATTCGGATACGCATGCCCCGACGCTAGACGTCGCGCGGCGCCGCGGACCAAGGCCAATCGCCGGTCGCTGGACCGGGTTCCACGTGGATCGCGGGCCCGGCGCCGCACATCCGCCCATACAGGCGTCAGGGCTCGGGGAACGAAACGGGGGCTTGCTCTGCGATAGCTTCCGATATATCGTCGAGGTATCGCGACAGATCAACGACTGAATGGAGTGATGGCGATGCGTACCCACGGATACGAGCGTGGACATGGTGGACAGGGCCGCGGCGAAGGCGGCCCCTACGGCCGTGGCGGTTTCGACGGGCGGCGTGCGGCCTTCGGCCCCTTCGGGCCGGGTGGCCCCGGCGGCGGCCCCGGTGGTCCGTTCGGGCCGGGCTTCGGTCACGGCGGCCCCTGGGGAGGCCGAGGGCGCGGCGGGCCCAGGGGAAGGGCACGGCGGGGCGACGTGAAGGCGTCGATCCTGGCCCTCCTGAAGGACCGGCCGATGCACGGCTACGAGATGATCCAGGAGATCGCCGAGCGCAGCGGCGGGGCGTGGAAGCCCAGCCCCGGTTCGGTGTACCCCACCCTCCAGCTGCTGGAGGACGAGGGCCTGATCGCCAGCGAGAGCGAGGGCGGCAAGAAGCTGTTCGCGCTCACCGAGGAGGGCCGCGCCGCGGCCGGGGAAGGCCCCGACGCACCCTGGGAAGAGGCTTCGAAGGGCGTCGACTGGGAGGCCCTGAACGACATCCGGCAGGCCGGCTTCGGGCTGATGGAGGCGTTCGGCCAGGTCTGGAAGACCGGCAGCAAGGAGCAGCGGGACAAGGCGCTCGCCGTCATCGGTGACGCCCGCAAGAAGCTGTACCTGATCCTCGCCGACGAGGACTGACGGAATACGGAGTGCCGGGTGCCCCGCGGAGCGATCCGCGGGGCACCGTCGCGTGGTCGGGGTGAAACGGCTTGATCTCATCCGCAAGGAGGAGATTCCGGCCGCGCGGGTCCACTCTGTGTGGGACGCCGAAATGCTCCCCCTCGGGGATGACGCGCACGTCCGGGACTGGTGAGCTGGGAGATGTGCAACCCCGTATCCCCCGGCAGTCGGCCGGCGAGCAGGACGTCCGGCGCCCGGACGGCACCGACCTCGATGACCGGTTCACCGCGGAACTGGCGTCGGCGGTCTCCGGTGCCCGCCGCAGGGCGGTGCGGGACGGGGACCGGCAGGTCGACACGGCCCATCTGCTGCACTCCCTCCTGGAATCCGACGGCGAGGTCCGGGCGGTGCTCGGGGACGGGCCCCGGATCGCCCGGCTGCTCGGCTACCTCGTGCAGCGCAGCATCGGCTACGGCCTGCGCTGGCAGAGCGCCGTCGAGGACTCCGGAGCCCTCCCCCTCGTGACCGGCGTCGCCGGATTCTCGCCGCTGGCCGCGGCCGCCATGGCGGAGGCCGGTGTGCGGGCCGCACGGCGCGGGCACGTCCGGGCCTGCGGCGTCGACCTGCTCGCCGCCCTGGTCGCGGACCCGCAGGCGCGCGCCGTCGAGATCCTGGCCCGTGTGGCCGTCGAGCCGCGCACGGTGACCGCCGAAGTGGACCGGTACTTCGAACCGGCGTCCTGAGCCCCGAGGTTCGGCCGCTCGGCCTCAGGCGATCGCCGGGCCGTCCTTCCCACGCGTGCCGCCCGCCCCCCCCCACGTAAGCCTGGGACGCCCGGACGTCCAGTCGGTGAGACAGGAGCCATTGGGGGTGACGGTCATGTCGACCCCTGTCATCATGTGCCGGTGTATACGTCTGACAGCGCTCGCGGCAGCCGCGGCAAGGGGACCGGGCTCGGCCTGGCGCTCGCTTCCGCGGTCGCCTTCGGCGGTTCCGGAGTCGCGGCCAAGCCGCTCATCGAGGCGGGCCTCGACCCGCTCCACGTGGTCTGGCTGCGGGTGGCCGGCGCCGCCCTGGTGATGCTGCCGCTCGCCGTGCGCCACCGCGACCTGCTGCGTCGCCGCCCCGGACTGCTCGCCGGGTTCGGTCTGCTGGCCGTGGCCGGTGTGCAGGCCTGCTACTTCGCGGCCATCTCCCGCATCCCCGTGGGCGTCGCCCTGCTCGTCGAGTACCTCGCGCCCGCCCTGGTCCTGGGCTGGGTCCGGTTCGTGCAGCGGCGGCCGGTGACACGGGCCGCCGCACTCGGCGTGGTCCTCGCGGTCGGCGGGCTCGCCTGTGTGGTGGAGGTCTGGTCGGGCCTGCGCTTCGACGCCGTCGGACTACTGCTCGCGCTCGGTGCCGCCTGCTGTCAGGTCGGCTACTTCGTCCTGTCCGATCAGGGCAGTGACGCCGGTGACGAGGCCCCCGACCCGCTCGGCGTGATCGCCTACGGCCTGCTCGTCGGGGCCGCCGTGCTCACCGTCGTGGCCCGCCCCTGGACGATGGACTGGTCCGTCCTCGGCCACACCGCCCCCATGGGCGGCACCCCGGTCGCCGCGGCCCTGCTGCTCGCCTGGATCGTGTTCATCGCAACGGTCCTCGCCTACGTCACCGGCGTGGTGGCCGTGCGCCGGCTGTCTCCGCAGGTCGCCGGCGTCGTCGCCTGCCTCGAAGCGGTCGTCGCGACCGTGCTGGCCTGGGTGCTGCTCGGCGAGCACCTCTCCGCCCCGCAGATCGTCGGCGGCGTCGTGGTGCTGGCCGGTGCCTTCATCGCCCAGTCCTCGACGCCCGCCAAGGGCTCCGCGGAACCGGTGGCGAGCGGCGGGGAGGAAAGGGAGTTGTCCCGGCGGGGAACGGCGGCCTAGGGTGCGGATCATGCACTCCGACGCACTCGTCCTCCCGCCTCCGGCCGCCTGAGGCGGGCCCCTGTGACGAGCCCGGCGCGTGGTCGCCGGGCCGGACGGTGCTGCCCGCAGACGCAGTCCTCGCGTCCCCGGCAGCTCCGGGGCCGCTCCGAACGTCCGCGCCTCGTGCGCGTCTGCGGAGAGAACTCGTGTCGAATGCCGTCTCCGGCCTGCCCGTCGGGCGTGGCCTCCTCTATCTGATCGTCGCCGGTGTCGCCTGGGGCACCGCCGGTGCCGCCGCCTCGCTGGTCTACCGGTCCAGTGACATGGGCCCCGTCGCCCTGTCCTTCTGGCGCTGCGCCGTGGGACTCGTCCTGCTGCTCGCCGTCCGCCCGCTGCGTCCGCGTGGGCGGAGCACGGCCGTGGCCGAGCCGTTCGCCCGCAAGGCGCGGCGGGCGCTCGTCACCGGCCTCGGTCTCGCGGTGTTCCAGACCGCCTACTTCGCCGCGGTGCAGTCCACCGGGCTGGCCGTGGCCACCGTCGTCACCCTGGGCGCCGGGCCCGTGCTGATCGCGCTCGGCGCGCGCCTCGCCCTCGGTGAGCACCTCGGACCGGGCGGTGCCGCCGCCGTCGTCGGCGCGCTCGCCGGGCTCGTGGTGCTCGTCCTCGGCCAAGGGAGCACGACCGTCCGCCTGTCGGGCGTACTCCTCGCGCTGCTGTCCGCCGCCGGGTACTCGGTGATGACACTGCTCACCCGCTGGTGGGGCCGCGACGGCGGGGCGGACGCCGGCAGCACGTCGGTGGGCGCCTTCGCCGTCACCAGCCTGTGCCTGCTGCCGCTCGCCCTCGCCGAGGGCCTGCTGCCGCACACCGCCGAACCGGTCCGGCTCGGGCTGCTGCTCGCGTACGTCGCCGCCGTGCCGACCGCCCTCGCCTACGGGCTCTACTTCGCCGGAGCGGCCGTGGTCCGGTCCGCCACCGTTTCCGTGATCATGCTCCTGGAGCCGGTCAGCGCGGCGGCGCTCGCCGTTCTGCTGCTCGGGGAGCACCTCACGGCGGCCACCCTGGCCGGCACGCTGCTGATGCTCGGCTCGGTGGCGGGGCTGGCGGTGGCGGAGACCAAGGCGGCACGGTCACGACCGGCGCCCGCCTGACGACCGGGGGCCGCTCGGTGCGGGCGGCCCCACGGGTGGTCCTCCCGCGCCCTCGGAGGGATCCCGCCGTGGACCTCGCCCGTACGCCGGTCGCCTCCAGCCGCAGCCCGCGGATGCCGGACAGCAGCCCGCCGTACGGCGCCTCGCCCGCCGCGGTCCGCGTGGCGGCCCCTGCGGGGCGGCCTGCCAGGGGCTGGGGACGTACACGGAGTCGTCGACCACGCTCAGCAGAGTGGCGGGGCGGCCTCCAGCGCGGACCGCAGCGGGTTGGGCGGGGTGAGGTGTGTGATCACCCCGCCGGTCGCGCCACTCGTCGTGTCCCGCGACGCGTCCCAGGGGTGGACCGGCATCACAGGTCCGAGAGGTAGCCGGGCAGGGCGGTGCCGGTGTCGAGGTCCGGGTCGGCGACCGGGGCGTCGTACCCCTTGCGCACCGGGACCAGACCCGCCCAGTGGGGGAGGGCGAGGTCCTCCGGTTCGTCGTTCACACCGCCGGTGCGGAGCTTGGCGGAGACCTCGTTCAGGTCGAGGCGGATCACGGCGGTGGCGGCCAGCTCCTTCTTGTTGGCGGGCCGGGAGTCCCGGGAGCGGCCGGGGACGACGTGGTCGACCAGGGCGTCCAGGGCGGTGCGCCGCTCCTGCGGGTCCGTCACCTCGTACGCCGTGCCGTGCACGACCACCGACCGGTAGTTGATCGAGTGGTGGAAGGCGGAGCGGGCCAGCACCAGCGCGTCCACGTGGGTCACCGTGAGGCACACCGGCAGGCCCGGGTCCGCGGCGCCGGTCATCCGCAGCGGGCGCGAGCCCGTCGAGCCGTGCACGTAGAGCCGCTCGCCCACCCGCCCGTAGAGGGTCGGCAGGACCACCGGGGCACCGTCCCGTACGAAGCCGAGATGGCAGACGTAGCCCTCGTCGAGTATCGCGTGCACCAGTTCCCTGTCGTACGAGGCGCGGTCGGGGGAGCGGGTGGGGACGGTGCGGTCGGTGGACGGGTAGGTGGTCGCGGGCTGCGACGGCGTCGGTGCGGTCCCCTGCATGGCGTTCTCCATTGCACTAGTGCATAATGTTATTTGTGCTAGGAGAGTATCTGATCGCAGGACGGGGCGCAGCGGAGATTTCCGCGAGCGTCGAGCGTGCGGTGGGCTCGGGGGAGCTGGAGCCGGGGCAACCGCTGCCGCCGATGCGGGAGTTGGCGGAGCGGCTCGGGGTGAACCCGAACACCGTCGCCGCCGCCTACCGCACCCTGCGCGAGCGCGGGGTGATCGAGACGGCCGGGCGCCGGGGCAGCCGGGTGCGCGCGAAGCCCGCCACCACGGGCCGCGAGTTCATCCGGGTGGAGGTGCCCGAGGGGGTGCGCGACCTCTCCGACGGCAATCCGGACCCGGCACTGCTGCCCGCGCTGGGCCCGGTGTTCGCCGCGGCGGCCGAGCAGGGCGACCGGGATCCGGTGCTGTACGGGCACGCGGCCGTCTCCGAGGAACTCGCGCGCGTCGCCCGCGCCGAACTGGACGCCGACGGAGTGCCCGCCGGGCCCGTGGTGGTCACGTCCGGCTCGCTGGACGCCATGGAACGGGTCCTCGCCGCCCACCTCAGGCCCGGCGACGCCGTCGCCGTGGAGGACCCGGGCTGGGGCAGCCTCCTCGACCTGGTCCCGGCGCTCGGACTGCGCACGGTCCCCGTCCGCGTGGACGACGAGGGGCCGCTGCCCGAGGACGTGCGCCGGGTGCTGGCGGCCGGTGCCCGCGCGCTGGTCGTCACGGTCCGCGCGCAGAACCCGACGGGCGCGGCCGTCGGCGCGGCGCGCGCGGCCGACCTGCGGTCCGTGCTGAGCGACCATCCCGAGACCCTGCTGATCGAGGACGACCACGGCCACCGCATCGTCGACCTGCCCCCGCACCCCCTCGCCGGTACGACCCGCAACTGGGCCTTCGTCCGCTCGGCGGCCAAGGCCTGCGGGCCCGACCTACGGCTCGCCGTGTTCACGGGGGACCCCGTCACGCTCGACCGGGTCCGCGGCCGCCAGCGGCTGGGACCCGGCTGGGTCAGCCACGTCACCCAGCGGGCCGTGGCCCTGCTCTGGGCGGGCGGCGCGGTGGACGCGCACGCGGTCGCGCCGGTGTACGGGCGGCGCCGGGACGCGCTGCTCGCCGCCCTCGCGGACCACGGGGTCGCCGCGCACGGCCGCAGCGGCATGAACGTGTGGATCCCGGTGCCGGACGAGACCGGTGCCGTCGCCCGGCTGCTGCACGCCGGCTGGGCCGTGGCCCCCGGCGCACGCTTCCGCGTCGGCGCCCCGCCGGGCATCCGGATCACGGTCTCGGCGCTGTCCGAGGAGGACATCGGCCCGCTGGCGGCGGCAGTTGCGGCAGCGGTGGGGCCGGGGGCGGAGGCTTCGCGGAGCTACGTCTGAGAGGCGGTGGTCCGAGGATGCTCCCGCGGCCTCGCTTCCGCGTGCTCCGGGACCGGGGCGACCGCGGGCGTCCCGGCGGTCCTCGGCCGGGACTGGGTCAGCGCCGCCCCGGCGAGGACGATCACCGCACCGACCGGGGTCGACCAGGACAGCGACTCGCCGAGGAGCGCCACGCCCGCCGCGGTGGCGATGACGGGGGTGAAGTACGTGACCATCTGGGCCGTCGTCGGCCCGACCTCCGCGACCAGGTCGTACTGGATCAGGAAGGCCAGCCCGGTGCCGAGGACGCCCAGGGCCGCGACCGACAGCAGGGGCAGGACGGGAAGACTGGTCGGGACCGAGGTGAACAGCGGTGTCACGACGGCGAGTTGCAGCGTGGCGAGGCCCAGCTGGGCGCCCGTCAGTGAGAGGTGGGAGTGGCTGGAGCCGGCCAGGGTGCGGCGCACGTAGATCCAGCCGACCGGATAGCTGAACGAGGCCAGCAGGGCCAGGGCGGTGCCCGTGACGTCCAGTCCCTCGAAGCCCTGCCAGACCCCCAGCACCGTCAGGACGCCCAGGAAGCCGATGCCGAGCCCTGCCACCCGGCGCCGCGTCGGCCGGTCCTCGGAGAGGGCGACCAGCGACAGGGCCATGCCCCACAGCGGCGAGGTCGCGTTGCAGATGCCGGCCAGCGACGACGGGATCGTCAGTTCCGAGAAGGCGAACAGCGAGAACGGCAGCGCGTTCAGCAGGAACCCGGCGACCGTCAGATGCACCCAGGTCCACGCGCCGCGCGGCAGCCGCTCCCGCTTCACCGCCATCGCGGCCGCGACCACCGCCGTACCGAACGCCAGCCGCCCCAGCGTGACCTGGAACGGGGCGAAACTCTCCGTCCCCACCTTCATGAAGAGGAAGCTGAAACCCCACACGAGGGAGAGGAACCCGAAGCGCAGCCGCCAGTCGAGGACGCGACGGGCCGCGGGCGAGGACGTACCAGTGCTGCTCATGCGAGCAACGATGGAGCAGAACATCCTCGTAGCACAATCGAGATTTGGAACCGAATACGCCGTAGTGTTGCTTACATGTTGAACCTGGAGCGCCTGCGCACCCTCGACGCCCTCGCCCGGCACGGTTCGGTGAGCGGCGCCGCCGCCGGTCTGCACATCACCACCTCCGCCGTCTCCCAGCAGATGGCCAAGCTGGAGCGGGAGGCCGGTCAGCAACTGCTGGCGAAGAACGGGCGCGGGGTGCGGCTCACCGACGCGGGACGGCTGCTCGCCGAGCACGCGGCCCGCATCCTCTCCCAGGTCGAGCTGGCCCAGGCCGATCTGGAGGCGCAGCGCGGGCAGGTGGCGGGCGAGCTGCGGCTGTCCGCGTTCCCGACGGCCGCCCGCGGACTCTTCCCCACGGCTCTCGCCGACCTGCGCACCGAGCACCCCGCGCTGCGCCTGCGCTCCTGCGAACTGGAACCGGAACGCGGCATCAACGGCGTGGTCCGCGGCGACCTCGACCTGGCCGTCGTCCTCGACTGGTACAACAAGCCGATGCCGCTGCCCGACGGCCTGGTCAAGGCGCCGCTCCTCGACGACCCCGCCGACGTGGCCATGCCGGCCGGCCACCCGCTCGCGGGCCGGGACGAGGTGGACCTCGCCGAGTTCGCCGAGGACGAGTGGATCACCTGGGGCGAGGGCGAGTTCTGCCACGAGTGGCTGATGTTCACGCTGCGCTCGAAGGGCATCGAGCCGATCGTCGGACACCGCGCCGCCGAGACCCACACCCAGCTCGGCCTGGTCGCCGCCGGGCTCGGCGTGTGCATCGCGCCCCTGCTCGGGCGCCTGCCGATGCCAGCGGAGGTCGTCACCGTCCCCTTGAGGCAGCGGGTGCGCCGGCACGTGTACGTCGTGTGGCGCGCGGACGCGGACCGCCGCCCGTCGATCCGGGCGGCGGTGGACGCGCTGCGGGCGGCCGCGGCGAAGGTGGGACAGCCGGGCTGAGTCCGCCACGGCGGACGCCAGAAGTGACCAAGGCCGCTCTACGGCGACGCCAGCTTGCGGAAGTCCCAGCTGACGACCTTCTCCGGGGTCAGCCGCAGCCAGGCGTGCCGGCCGTCATGGGGCAGCTCCTCCAGACCGAAGTTCTTGCGGGCGAACAGCGTCTCCGGGAAGTCGAGTTCGGCACACAGCTCACCGGTGCGCGGTGCCTCGCCCACGAACTCCACCCGGCCGGACAGCTCCGCGCCCCGCAACTCGTCGTACTCCTCACCGGTGTCCACCACGACCGCCACCCGCGGGTCGCGCCGCAGATCCGTCCAGCGCCTGCTGCGCACGACCGAGTACAGCCACATCGAGGCACCGTCCCAGGCGAACCACAGCGTGCTCACGTGCGGGGCGCCGTCGGCCGAGACCGTGGCGACCCGGCAGGTGCGCTGGGTGGTGAGGAACACCTCCAGCTCGCCGGGGGTCATCATGATCTTCCGGCCCCGGCGCTGGGTCACGGTCATCCGGCCAGCTGGATCGAGTCCCCGCTCACCGTGATCTGCACGGCGGGCAGCGGCTTGGGCGCCGGACCGCTCTGCACGCTGCCGTCGGTGATGGAGAAGTTGCTGTTGTGACAAGGGCAGTTGATGACCCCGTCGGACACGCTCTTCACGGCGCAGCCCTGGTGGGTGCAGGTGGCGGAGAACGCCTTGAACTCGCCCGCGGAAGGCTGGGTGACCACGACCTTCTGGTCGGCGAAGACCATACCGCCGCCCTCGGGGATGTCGGCGGTCGCCGCGAGCGCGGCCCCCGCTCCCGCGTCCTCGCCGCCGCCCGCCTCCGCGGACGGGGAGCCCGAGGACGCGCCGCCGGTGTCGCTCGACGCGTCCTCGTCCGAGCCTCCGCACGCCGCCAGCACGGCGGTGAGCCCCGCCGCTCCGGCCGCCGCCACGACGGTACGACGGGCCGGTCCGGCGACGGGATGAAACGATGCGCTGGTCATGCTGGGGTTCCCTTCGGGGGGATGCGTGATGATCTGCCGAGAGGTACGGCCCCGTGGCACGTGCTGTTCAGACCGTGCGGTGATGCTGTCGGTTCGGCGGTCGGGCGGGCGTAAAACACGGCTGTCGATTCGCTGTCGACGGGTGACTCGGAGCGCCGCCGGGGAGTTCACCGCTGGTCGGTGGTGTGCGCCGGAGGCGACACGGTCACGGAACCGGACGAGCCGATGGTGACCCGGCGGCTCCGGCCGCCGATGACGACGGTGATGGTGCGGCCGGGGGCGCCGTGCAGGGTCGCGGCGGTTACCCGCCCCGCCTGCCAGGCCACGTCGACCGTGAAACCGCCGCGTACGCCGATTCCGGTGACCGATCCGCCGGCGGACCAGGCGTCCGGCAGAGCGGGGAGCAGCTCGACGCGGCCCGGGCGGGACTGGACCAGCATCTCGATCATCGCCACCGGCGTGCCGAAGTTCGCGTCGATCTGGAAGACGGAGCTGCCTCCGAACGAGTACATGTCGAAGAAGTTGCCCGCCGTGCCGTTGCCGAAGTCCACGGACGGCTTCATGACGGTGAGCACGCACTGGTACGCCTTGTCGGCGTGCTTCAGCCGTGCCCAGCACAGGGACCGCCATGCGGTGGCCCAGCCGAAGCTGTCCATGCCGCGCGCCTCCAGCAGCTTGGTGGCACCGCCGATGAGCGAGGCGGGGGAGTCCTGGAGGTTGACGCGGTCGCCGGGGAAGAGGCCCACGTGTGCGGACAGGTGGCGGTGCGTGGTCTCGCCCAGGTTGTCCTCGCTCATCCACTCCTCCAGCCAGCCGCTGCGGGCGCCGACCTCGGGCAGGTGGAGCCTGCTCCTCAGTCCGTCGACCGTGGCGGCGTACGCCGCGTCCCTGCCCAGCTCGGCGGCGGCCTCCCGGTAGTTCTTGAACAGCTGCCAGACCAGTTCCTGCGCGTAGGTGATGCCGCGGGCGTCCTGCGGGCCGTGCTCCGGTGACCAGTCGTGGTCGTCGACGAGGACCTCTCGCCCCGCCACCGTCGTCGTGATCAGTCGCGCTTCCCAGAATTCGCAGGCGCCCTTCAGCAGCGGGTAGATCTTCGCCAGGTCCGCGGGGTGCCGGGTGTACTCGTAGTGCTCGTAGAGCGAGTTGCACACCCACGCGTTGCCCGCCGGGTGCCACCACCAGCCGTTGCCGCCCCAGACGTTGGTGGAGATGGCGAGCGTCCAGCCGGCGACCTTGCCGGAGGTGTTCCGGAAGCGGTTGCGGGGGTCCTGGAAGAGGGCCTCCGTGGTGGCCCGCCAGCCCGGCAACTGTGCCACGCAGTAGTCCGTGAAGGCGTCGAAGCACTCGGACAGCCCGGCCCGGTCGGGCAGCCAGTAGTTCATCTGGACGTTGATGTCGGTGTGGTAGTCGCTCATCCACGCCGGGGTGTTGCTGTCGAGCCACAGGCCCTGGAGACCGGTGGGCAGGCTGTCCCGGGAGCCGCAGATGGTCAGGTACCGGCCGAACTCCAGATAGGAGGCCTCCAGTTCGGGGTCGGGGGCGGCGCCTGCCTCGGCGCGGGCGGCGAGCCGGACGGGGGTCTCCATGGCACGCTGGGCGGCGCTGGAGCTGCCCAGGTTCACCGTCGTCCGCTTCTGCAGCCGCTGGAAGTCGGCGACATGGCCGGCGAGCAGCGCCGAGCCGCCGGCCCCCGCGGCCCGGGCGGCCTTGTCGCGGGCGACGGTGAGCGGAACGAGGTCCGTGTCCTTGTACTCGATCGACGCGTCCGCCTTGTAGTCGGTGCCGCCCGAGACGATCAGCACGACCTCGGCGCAGTCGCTGAAGGTCACCTTCGTGCCGGTCGCGGAGACGGTGCCGCCCGCGCCCGCCGCCTTCACGAGGGTCGCGTACCTCAGCGCGTTGGTGAACGTCGCGGCGAAGGACGCCTCGGCGGCGCCCGCGTCGGCGGTCACCTTCTCGTCGCGTGTCCCGGCCAGCGTCAGGGAGCCGGTGTAGGAGCCGCCGCCGCTCTGGGACAGGCGCACCACGACGACGTCGTCCGGGTGGCTGGAGAACACCTCGCGGCGGTAGGTGACGCCGCCGAACTCGTAGGTGGCGGTCACCAGTCCGTTGCTCATGTCGAGCGTGCGGCGGTAGTCGGCGACTGCCGTGGGGGTGTGGGCGGGGATGTCGACGCAGGCCTTGGCCAGCATGCCGAAGGTGCCGAAGTCGTCGGTGCCGTAGGGGAACTGGCCGTCGGACTGCAGCGCGGCGTTGGCGTGACCGGTCCACAGGGTCGCGTCGGTGAGGACCAGGACGTCCCGGGACGGGTGGCCGGTGACCAGGGCGCCGAGCCTGCCGTTGCCGATGGGCAGGCCCTCCTCGATCACCCTCTCCTCGGCGCCGGGCTTCGTGTACCAGAGGGCGACCGCCTCGCTCTCCGGCACCAGCGACGCCGCGCCGGAAGGGCTGTCGTCGGCGGCGGGGGAGGGGGTGCGGGAGCGATCGGACATGGGGATACGGCTCCTTGCGAGGGGGAGAATGCGGGACTCCGCGACAGGCAGCAGTGCAGCCGGGCGGACCGGGTACTGTCAACCCATCCGGCCTGTTTCCTATAGGAAAGAGCGAGGTTGACTTTCCGTACCCCCGTGCCTTCGCCTGGTCTCTTGGGTAACGCCGGGACAGACCCTGTGGCCGTTTCCTATTCGATCGAGGGCTGGGCATGGAGGGAGGGTGGACGACCTCACATCGTTAAACTGCTGATGGCCCCAGCCCCCACCGCACCGATCAGTAGGAGACCCGGATGCCGGCGCACGACTCCTCCGTCCCGCCGGTCCGTCAGGTTCTGTCCGACAGTGTCTACGAGGACATCAAGGCCAAGGTCATGGACCACGAGATCGCTCCGGGCGCCCGTGTCGGCATCGAGGCCCTGGCCCGTGAGCTGGACGTCTCACCGACCCCGGTGCGGGAGGCGCTCGCCAGGCTGGAGTCCGACGGTCTCGTGGTCAAGCGCTCGCTGTCCGGGTACCGGGCGACCGAGCTGCTCACCCGCCAGGGGGTGGCGGAGCTGTTCGAGATGCGGCTGCTCCTGGAGCCGCGCGCCGCGGCCCTGGCGGCGCACAACGCCGAGGAGAGCCAGCTCGACGCCCTGGAGGCCACGCTGGAGGGCATGCAGGCCCACCCCGGGCCCACCGGGCCGTACGCCTCCTACCGGGACTTCGCCGCGCTGGACCAGTGCTTCCACGACACCGTCGCGGATGCCGCCCACCGGCCGCTGCTCGCGGACGCGGTGGAGCGGCTCCACACGCACCTGCACATCTTTCGCCTCAGCAACGTCCAGAACATCCAGGAAGCGGACGATCCGACCCTGGGCGAACACGAACGCATCGTGCGGGCGATCCTGCGCCGCAGGGCCGAGCACGCCGCGGAAGCGATGGCCGAGCACCTCAACCGCAGCCTCGAACGCCAGCTGGGCCGGTTCGACGAGGAGTGAGAAGGGGGACCGGCGCGCCGGCCCCCTCCCCGTCACTCCGGGTGTGCTCCGGGCACGCGGTAGACGCGCCGAGCGGTGCCGGACCACACCTCGGACCGCTCGGCCGGGTCCAATCCGGCGGTGAGCGTCCGGGCCGCGTCGACGACCGCACCGTAGCCCCCGGCCAGCGTGCTCACCGGCCAGTCGGAGCCGAACATCAGCCGCCGGGGGCCGAAGGCGTCGATCACCGTGTCGGCGTACGGCCTGAGGTCGTCGACCGTCCATGACGACCAGTCGGCCTCGGTCACCATGCCCGAGAGTTTGCACACCGTGTTGGGCAGCGAGGCCAGCTCCCGTACCCGCCCTGCCCAGGGTTCCAGCGCCCCGGACGCGATCGGCGGCTTGCCGAGATGGTCCAGGACGAAGGTGAGGCCGGGCACCGCGGCCGCCGCTCGCGCCGCGGCGGGCAGCTGGTGCTCCAGCACCACCAGGTCGTAGACGAGTCCAGCCCCGGCGACGGCACCCAGGCCGCGCAGAACGTCCGGGCGGGTCAGCCAGTCGGGGTCGGGTTCGCCCTGGACCTGGTGGCGGATCCCGCGCAGGAAGTCACCACCGGGCAGTGACCGCAGCGCGTCGAGCGCGTCGGCGACGTCCGGGGCCGTCAGATCGGTCCACCCCACGACCGCCCCGATCAGATCGCTCCGCGCGGCCAGGGACAGCAACTCGGGTGTCTCCTCGGCGACGTTGACCGTCTCCACGAGCACCGTGGCCGTGACCCCCGCGGCGCCGGCCGCGGCCGCCAGGTCGGCGGGGACGAAGGAGCGCCGCAACGGGGCGAGCCCGGGGCCGTCGAGCCACTCCTGGTCGCGTACGGCGAGGTCCCACAGATGGTGGTGGGCGTCGATGGCGGTCACCCCGGGCTCCCCTCCAGCGCCGGCACCGGCACTCCGCCGGGCAGCAGGCCCTGAGCCCGCAGATCGTCCCATACGGCCCCGGGGGCGGGCCCGCGGACCTGTGCGACGGCGTCCACGACCTGGGCCGCCGAGCGCGCACCGACGAGGACCGACGCGACCGCCGGATGCCCGAAGGGGAAGCGGAGCGCGGCGGCCCGCAGCGGCAGCCCGTGCGCCTCGGTCACCGCGCGCATCCGTACCGCCCGGTCCAGGAGGTCCGAGGGCGCCGCCGCGTAGTCGTACGTGGCGCCCGGCACGGGGTCGGCCAGCAGCCCGGAGTTGAACACACCGCCGACGATCACGCCCTTGCCGGCGGCGGTCGCGGCCGGCAGCAGCGTCTCCAGGGCTCCCTGTTCCAGCAGGGTGTAACGCCCGGCGCAGAGCACCGCGTCGACGTCCGTGTCGGTCAGGAACCGGGTCAGCATCCGGCTCTGGTTCATCCCCGCGCCGATCGCCCGGACGACCCCCTGCGACCGCAGCTCCTCCAGCGCCGGGTACGCCTCCCGGAAGGCCTGTTCCCCGTGCTCGTCGGGGTCGTGGAGCAGGACCAGGTCCACGCGGTCCAGCCCGAGACGGGTGAGGCTGTCCTCCAGTGAGCGGCGTACGCCGTCGGCGCTGAAGTCCCACCGGCGCCGGTGGGTCGCCGGTACCGCGAAGCCGTTGGCCCGGTCGTCGCCGCCGCCGTCGTGCGGTTCGAGTACCCGGCCCACCTTGGTGGAGAGGACGAAATCCTCCCGGGGCCTTGTCCGCAGGGCCGCGCCCAGCCTGCGCTCCGAGAGGCCCAGACCGTAGTGCGGGGCGGTGTCGAAGTAGCGGATGCCCGCGTCCCAGGCCGCCTCCACGGTGGCCGCCGCCTCGTCCTCGCCGACGTCCTCGTAGAGTCCGGCGATGGCGGCGGCACCGAGGCCGAGGGCGGTGACCGGCACGCCGCTGCCTCCCAGGAGCGCCGCCCTCACCGTCCCTCCGGGCGTAGCCGGAGGCCCTGCATGCCGCCGTCCACGGCCAGGGCCGTGCCGGTGACGCTCGCGGCGGCCGGGCTCGCCAGGTAGGCGATGGCCGCGGCGACCTCTTCGGCGGTGACCAGACGGCCCATGGGCTGGCGGGCGTTGAGCGCCGCACGCTCGGTCTCCGGGTCGGGCGCCTGGGCCAGGAGACGGCCCACCCAGGGAGTGTCCGCCGTCCCGGGGTTCACGCAGTTCACACGAATGCCCTCGCGGACGTGGTCCGCCGCCATGGCGAGGGTGAGGGCCTGGACCGCGCCCTTGCTCGCGCTGTACAGGGCCCGCTGCGGCAGTCCGGCCGTGGCCGCGATCGAGCAGGTGTTGACGACGGCGGCGTGCGCGGAGGCACGCAGGAGGGGAAGAGCCGCCCGGGTGGTGCGTACGATGCCGAGGACGTTCACGTCCAGGACCCGGTGCCACTGGGCGTCGTCGTTGTCCTCGACCGTGCCCGTCGCGCCGATCCCGGCGTTGTTGACCAGGATGTCGAGGCCGCCGAGTTCGTGGGCCGCCGCGGCGACGGCGGACCGTACCGAGGCGTCGTCGGACACGTCGGCGGCGTAGCCGTGCAGGGGCTTGTCCACGGCCGACGGGTCGAGGTCGAGGACGGCGACGTCGGCGCCGCGGGCGGCCAGCAGGACGGCGGTGGCCCGGCCGATGCCGGAGGCGCCGCCGGTCACCAGGGCCTTGAGCCCGGACACTTCGCTCATGAGGGGGTTCCCTTCTCCTGTGCGGCGAGGTCGGCGGCCCAGAAGACGCCGTCGGGATAGCGGTAGGTCGCGATGGAATCGGGGTGCATCCGGGACGAGAAGCCGGGCGCGGTGGGCGCCGTGTAGTGGCCGTCGGTGATGACCACGGGGTCGTCGAAGTGCTCGTGGAGGTGGTCGACGTACTCGATGACCCGGTTCTCGGTGGTGCCGGACAGGGCGACGAAGTCGAACATCGAGAGATGGCGGACCAGTTCGCACAGCCCGACTCCGCCGGCGTGCGGGCAGACCGGGACGCGGTACTTGGCGGCGAGCAGCAGAATGGCCAGGTTCTCGTTGACGCCGCCCACCCGTGCCGCGTCGATCTGGAGGACGTCGATGGCCTCGGCCTGCAGCAACTGCTTGAAGACGATGCGGTTGTGCACATGCTCGCCGGTGGCGACCTTGACGGGCGCGACGCCCCGGCGCACCGTCGCGTGACCGAGGATGTCGTCGGGGCTGGTGGGCTCCTCGATCCAGTACGGGTCGCTGTCGGCCAGGGCCCTGGTCCACTCGACGGCCTCGGCGACGTTCCAGCGCTGGTTGGCGTCGATGGCGATGCGGATGTCCGGGCCGACCGCCGCTCGGGCCGTGCGCAGCCTGCGGACGTCGTCCGCCAGGTCGGCACCGACCTTGATCTTGATCTGCGGGAAACCGTCGACGACGGCCTGCTTGGCGAGCCGCACCAGCTTCTCGTCGGAGTAGCCCAGCCAGCCGGGGGAGGTGGTGTACGCCGGGTATCCGCGCGACAGCAGCAGGGCCTCCCGTTCGGCGGCGCCCTTCTTCCCCCCACGGAGCAGGGTCACGGCCTCCGCGCGGGTGAGCGCGTCCTCGATGTAACGGTAGTCCACCTGGTCGGCGAGCCACTCGGGCTCCGCGTCGGCGAGGAGCCGCCACACCGGCTTGCCGGCCCGTCTGGCCGTGAGGTCCCAGACCGCGTTGACCACGGCGCCGACGGCCATGTGCATCACGCCCTTCTCCGGTCCGAGCCAGCGCAGTTGGCTGTCACCGTTGAGGGCCCGGCTCACCGTTCCCGGATCGGCGCACACCGCGTCCACGGACCGGCCGACGACATGGGGGCGCAGCGCGGTGACGGCCGCCGCCTGCACCTCGTTGCCGCGTCCGATGGTGAAGGTGAAGGCGTGCCCCTCCAGACGCCCCCGCGGGCCGTCGTCCGCGTCGGTCCGCAGGACGACGTAGGCGGCCGAGTAGTCGGGGTCGGGGTTCATCGCGTCCGAGCCGTCCAGCTCACGCGAGGTGGGGAACCGGACGTCGACGACCTCGACGTCCGTGATGCGGGCCGTGGGGTTGGTCGTCATCGCGTCCCCACGCGTCCTCGAAGGTTCGACGCCGGCGGCCGGGACCGTCGATCTCCAGTTCCACCGTTCAGCAGCTTCACGTGTTCTCCTCGCGGTCGCGGCACGGGCGGTGCCGCGGGGTCGGTGCGGTCGGGCTCGGCGGGCCGGGTGCGCTACGCCATGAGGAAGACCTGTGTCATGGCCGCCCACCACTCGCCGGGTGCGGCTTCGTCGACGGGGTGCTGACAGGGCGCTGTCCGGAGCCACCACTCCTGCGCGGCACGCGTCGTCGGCCATCGGGGCGAGGTCCGCCGCCACGTCGTCGCCGCGGTACTCGAAGCAGCCGTTCTGCTTCTGCTGGTGACGAGGTGGTGGCCAGGAGGACCAGGCCGATGGCACCCGGCTGTTCCGCGACGGCTCATGATGCTGCCCTACAGGAACCAAATAGGATTTTGTTGCCCGCGATGCTGGGGCAGCGGTGGCGGTCACGTCAAGGGTCGTGCCGGGTCGAGTGGTTGCCTGGCGGTGCAGAGCCCGGAGGTGGTGCCGATCGCGTGCGGATCGAGGCGGAAGGTGAGGGTCGTGAGAGTGCGCGTGGGTGAACCGGTCGTCTCGCTGTTGGCCGACGGTGATCGCGTCGGATCATATAGGGCCCAGGAGAGGCGAGGGCGTGGCTCGACCGATGCCGTTCTCGGGAGGGGAGGGCGCGACGATGTCGGTGCCGGAGGTCAGCGCCCACGAGGCGGTCAAGGCCATGGTCATGGACCATGTGGTCCAGCCGAGCACATGGACGAGGCGGCGCTGGACCGGATCGAGGCCGTGGTCGAGGAGATGCGAGGGCTGCCGGACAAGGGGCACAGCCATGCCGAGTACGGGGGGCACAGCCATGCCGAGTACGGGCGCTTCGCGGTGCTGGACCAGCGGTTCCACGACGCGCTGGCCGTCGCGTCGGGACGGACGATGCTCGCGGCGGCGGTGAAGCGGCTCCACACCCACCTGCACCTCTTCCGGCTCAGCCCCGTCTCGGGCGGCAGTCCGGCCACCGTCATGGAACACGGCCGCATCCTGAGGGCGGTGCTGCGCCGCAGTCCCGGACGGGCGTCGGAGGCCATGCGCGAGCATCTGGAGTCGAGCCTGCGGCGCCACCGCGACCGGTACGCGGAGGGCGAGGCGTGACGACCGGCCGCGATCACTATGCTCACTGCATGCGCGACGCAGATTCACCGACGGATGGCCCGGGAACATGCTGAAAGAGGTCACCGCGACCCGCTACATCACGCCCCTGCGCGAGGGCGGCTCGCTGCCGGGGCTCGTCGAGGCCGACGATCTCGGGACGTACGTCCTGAAGTTCACCGGCGCGGGGCAGGGTCGCAAGACGCTGGTCGCGGAGGTGGTCTGCGGTGAGCTGGCCCGGCGGCTGGGTTTCCGCGTCCCGCGCATCGTGACGGTCGGCCTCGACCCCGTCCTGGGGCTCGGCGAGCCCGACCAGCAGGTGCAGGAGCTGCTCAAGTCGAGCGGCGGCACCAACCTCGGCATGGACTTCCTCTCCGGCGCGCTCGGCTTCGACCCGCTCGCCTTCGACGTGAGCCCCGAGGAGGCCGGCCGGATCGTCTGGTTCGACGCGCTGGTGAACAACGTCGACCGGTCCTGGCACAATCCCAACCTGCTGCGCCGGCGGGGCGAGACTTGGCTCATCGATCACGGCGCGACCATGATCTGGCAGCACAACTGGCCCGGCGCCGAGACCTCCGCGGCCCGCCCCTACGACGCGTCCGACCACGCTCTCGCGCGCTTCTCGCCGGACGTCCGCTCGGCCGCCGCCGCGCTCGCGCCGCTGGTCACCGAGGAACTCCTCGCGGAGGTCACCGCCGAGATCCCGGACGTGTGGCTGCGGGACGAGCCCGGCTTCGCGACCCCCGACGACCTGCGGCGTGCCTATGCCCGGCCGCTGCTCGCCCGGGCCGCCACGATCCACGAACGCGTCAAGGGGGAGCAGTGAGCGACCGCCACGTCTTCGAGTACGCGCTGGTGCGCGTCGTACCCCGGATCGAGCGCGGGGAGTGCGTCAACGCCGGCGTCCTCGTGTACTGCCGGGCCAGGTCCTACGTCGGTGCCCGCACCCACCTCGACGAAGCCAGGCTGCTGGCTCTCGACCCGGGGGTGGACCTGCCGGGCGTACGCGCGGCGCTGCGCGCCGTGGAAGGGGTGTGCACCGGCGGGGACGCGGCGGGCCAGGCGGCCCAGGACGATCCGGGCCGCCGTTTCCGCTGGCTGATCGCACCCCGCTCGACCATCGTCCAGCCGGGCCCCGTGCACACCGGCCTGACCGCCGATCCGGCGGCCGAGGCGCAGCGGCTGCTCGACCTGCTGGTGCGGTGACGCCGGGCGGGTTCGCTCCGGCCCGGAGCCGTGGCGGGTGTCAGGCGCGCCGGCGGCGCCTGAGCGCGTAGCCGGCGGCGAGCGTGGCGCTGGCCACGCAGCCCAGTCCGATGGCGATGTCCGAGCGGCTCGGCCCGCCGCTGAAGGAGCCGCCCAGGCCGCCCTGAGTGCCGCGCGTCGGAGTGACGGCGGGGGACGGGCTCGTGGCGGTGGCCGGTGCGGGCGTGACCGGGAGCGGCACCGAGGTCGAGGAGGTGGTCGGGAGCGAGGCGACGTGCACCTCGACGCGCTGGTTCTGCTCCACCCGCTGGTTCTGCTCCACCTCCCGGCCCTGGTCGCCCCGGTCCTCTTCCCGGCCGTCGTTGTTCCCGCCCTGGTCGAAACCGCCCTGATCGTTGCGGCCCTCGTCGTGCCGGCCGTCGTTGAACCCGCCTTGGCCGGCTCCGCCCTCGCCGAACCCGCCCTCGCCGAACCCGCCCAGGTCGCTTCCGCCCTGGTCGTTGCCGCCCTGGTCGTTTCCGCCGGGGTCGAACGAACCCGCGCCGAAATCGCTTCCCTCGGGTTGGCCCTGGTCGAGTGGGTCCGGGGCGAACAGATCCTCGGTGAACGCGTCCGGGCCGTCCGGATCGCTCGCGAAGGCGGCCTGGCCCGCCTGCTGCTGGGTGAGACTCCGGGAGTCCAGGTCCCGGGTGTGTGCGGTGTCGGCCATCGGCACGATCGCGGCTATCGCGACGGCTATGCCTGCGGCACCGGTCAGACGGCGCATGGACGTCTCCTTTCCGGCCACGAGTGGCTCGCGCTTCGACGCTAGGGGCCCGGGGGCCCGGGGGCGCGCAGCGCTGGGCCGATCGGGTAGGCCGGGGGCGGTGACGCACCGGGGAGCCCGGGTAATGGATCACACCGGCCCGGTGTCCCGTTGACACCGGGTGCCAGGGCTTCTAGCGTCACGTCTGCGGAAGGTACTAAGCGGTCGCTCACCCAGGGCGCACGCTCCGCACGGGCCGCATCCCCAGGACGAGGAGAGCAGCAATGTCCACCACTGAGCAGCGGGTCGCCGTCGTTACCGGAGCCGCGCGCGGCATCGGCGCCGCGACCGCCGTACGACTGGCCGCCGAGGGCCGCGCCGTCGCCGTCATCGACCTCGACGAGGCCGCCTGCAAGGACACCGTGGAGCAGATCACCGCGGCCGGCGGCAAGGCGATCGCGGTCGGTTGCGACGTCTCCGACGAGGCGCAGGTCGAGGCGGCCGTCGCGCGGATCGCCGGGGAGCTGGGCGCGCCGACGATCCTCGTCAACAACGCGGGCGTACTCCGCGACAACCTGCTCTTCAAGATGAGCGCCTCCGACTGGGACACCGTCATGAACGTGCACCTGCGCGGCGCCTTCCTGATGTCCAAGGCGTGCCAGAAGCACATGGTGGACGCCGGCTTCGGCCGTATCGTCAACCTGTCCTCCTCCTCCGCGCTCGGCAACCGGGGCCAGGTCAACTACTCCGCCGCCAAGGCCGGTCTCCAGGGCTTCACCAAGACCCTCGCCAAGGAGCTGGGCAAGTTCGGCGTCACCGCCAACTCCGTCGCCCCGGGCTTCATCGCCACCGAGATGACCAAGGCCACCGCCGACCGCGTCGGCATGGGCTTCGACGACTTCAAGGCCGCCGCCGCCACCCAGATCCCGGTCGCCCGCGTCGGTGAGCCCGACGACATCGCCAACGCCATCGCCTTCTTCACCGGCGAGGCGGCCGGCTTCGTCTCCGGCCAGGTGCTGTACGTGGCCGGCGGACCGCTCGACTAGGGACCCGGAGACCAGGGAACACGGACACTAGGGAACACGGACATGACTGAACTCCCCGTACTCTCCGGCAAGGTGGCGCTCGTCACCGGCGCCAGCCGCGGCATCGGCCACGGCGTCGCCGAGGCGCTCGTCGCGCGCGGCGACCGGGTCTGCATCACCGGCCGCAACGAGGACGCGCTCAAGGAGGCCGTCGAGAAGCTCGGCGCCGACCGGGTCATCGGTGTCGCCGGCAAGGCGCACGACGAGGCCCACCAGGCCGCCGCCGTCGAGCGCACGATGGAGGCCTTCGGCCGCGTCGACTTCCTGGTCAACAACGCCGGCACCAACCCGGTGTTCGGGCCGATCGCCGACCTCGACCTGAACGTCGCGCGGAAGGTCTTCGAGACCAACGTGATCTCGGCCCTCGGCTTCGCCCAGCGCACCTGGCACGCCTGGCAGAAGGAGAACGGCGGCGCGATCGTCAACATCGCGTCCGTCGCGGGCCTCTCGCCCTCGCCCTTCATCGCCGCGTACGGCGTCAGCAAGGCCGCGCTCATCAACCTCACCGCGCAGCTGGCGCACGAGTTCGCGCCGAAGGTGCGGGTCAACGCGATCGCCCCGGCCGTCGTGAAGACCAAGTTCGCCGCCGCCCTGTACGAGGGCCGGGAAGAGGAGGCGGCCGCCGGATACCCGCTGGGCCGGCTCGGCGTGCCCTCCGACATCGGCGGTGCCGCCGCCTTCCTCACCTCGGCGCAGTCCGACTGGGTCACCGGTCAGACCCTCGTCGTCGACGGAGGCATTTTCCTGAACGCCGGCGTGGCCTGATATCGCCTCTCGGCAGCGCCGAGGACCGGCCTGTGACACGGGCGCCGTTGACGGAAACGGCGCCCGTGTCCGCGTATCGAGACCGCGGGCAGGATGACAACGTAGTCATCGCCAAATGATCAAAACCCCTGTTCAGAAGGGGGTTCAGGTGACACGGCGCTGCGGTATGGTCTGCCGACCCTTGGCACGGCGGATCGAGGAGCGTGCGCGTGTTCAACCGGAACCGAGGCCTGCGTCGGGTGGCGGCCATCGTGTCCATATCGTCGCTGGTCACCGGCTGCGGAATTCTGTCGTCCGACGGCTCGGAGGACGAGGGGCCGATCGTCGTGGGGACGACGAGCGCGCCCAGCACTCTGGACCCGGCGGCTTCCTGGGACGGCTCCTGGGAGCTGTTCCGGAACATCTACCAGACGCTGCTCAGCTACCCCAGCGGTTCGACCGCGCCCCAGCCCGACGCCGCCGAGGAGTGCGCCTTCACCGACTCCACGAACCAGGTGTACCGCTGCGAGCTGCGCGAGGGCCTGACCTTCTCCAACGGGGACCGCCTCGACGCGCGCGCCGTCAAGCACTCGATCGACCGGATCAAGGACATCAACGTCAACGGCGGTCCCGCCGGACTCCTGGGCAGCCTGGAACGCGTCCAGGCGCCGAGCGAGCGCGAGGTGGTCTTCCACCTCAACCAGCCCGACGCCACCTTCCCGTTCGTGCTCGCCACCCCCGCCATGTCGATCGTCGAGCCCGGCAGTTACCCCGCGAACGAGCTGCGCGAGGACGGCCAGGTCGTGGGCTCGGGACCGTACTCGCTGGAGTCGTACGAGGACGGCGAGCGCGCCGAACTCGTGCGCAACGACCGCTACGAGGGCTTCGCCGACCGGGAGAACAAGGCGGTGACGATCCGCTACTTCAAGGACTCCGCCGGCATGGTGAAGGCGCTGCGCGACGGCGACATCCAGGTGACCTACCGGGGACTCGCGGCCGACGACGTCGTCACGCTCCAGGGCAAGGCCGGCAAGGACGAGGAACTCCAGCTGGTCGAGGGCAGCGGCACGGAGATCAGCTACCTGGTGTTCAACCCCGAGGACCCGTGGGCGGGCCGCAAGGAGGTCCGCCGGGCCGTCGCCCAGGTGATCGACCGGGCGGCGATCGCGCACACGATCCACCAGGACACGGTCGACCCGCTGTACTCGATGGTCCCCAAGGGCCTGACCGGACACACCACGGGCTTCTTCGACGACTACGGCGACCCCAGCGTCCCCAAGGCCCGCGAGATCCTCACCGACGCGGGCATCACCGAGCGCGTCCCGCTCACCCTCTGGTACACCACCGACCGGTACGGCTCCGAGACGGCGAAGGAGTTCAAGGAGATCAAGCGGCAGCTCGACGCCTCGGGCCTGTTCCAGGTCACCCTGAAGAGCCGTCCCTGGAAGACGTACGTCACGGGCTACCAGAAGGGCGAGTATCCGGTGTTCGGCCGCGGCTGGTCCCCGGACTTCCCGGACGCGGAGAACTTCATCGCCCCGTTCGTCGGTGAGCAGAACGCGCTCGGTACGCCCTACGCCGCACCGGAGATCACCGGCGAGCTGCTGCCGCGCTCCCGCCGGGAGAGCGACCGGGCCAACGTGGAGCGGGACTTCGAGCGGGCGCAGCAGATCATGCTGGACGACGCGCGGTTGCTGCCCTTGTGGCAGGGCAAGCAGTATGTGGCCGCGAATGCCGACATCTCGGGCGCGGAGCAGGCCATGGACCCGTCGACGATCATGATGATGTGGCGGCTCTCCCGGAAGACCAGTTGGTAGGCGGACCGGTTGTCAGTGGTCGCCGGTAGGTTCTTGAGGAGTGGAAAGCGACCGCACAGCGTAAGGAAGTTGACGTGACCGACACCGCCATGCTGCCCGAGTCCTGGCGCGAGGTGCTGGGCGACGAACTGCAGCAGCCCTACTTCAAGGAGCTGACGGAGTTCGTCGAGGAGGAGCGGGCGAACGGTCCCGTCTACCCGCCGCGCGAGGAGGTCTTCGCCGCGCTGGACGCCACGCCGTACGACCGGGTCAAGGTGCTGGTCCTCGGCCAGGACCCGTATCACGGCGAGGGCCAGGGCCACGGGCTGTGCTTCTCGGTCCGGCCCGGGGTGAAGGTCCCGCCCTCCCTGCGGAACATCTACAAGGAGATGCACGCGGAGCTGGGCACGCCCGTCCCGGACAACGGATACCTGATGCCCTGGGCGGAGCAGGGCGTCCTCCTGCTCAACGCGGTGCTCACGGTCCGGGCGGGTGAGGCGAACTCGCACAAGGCCCGCGGCTGGGAGCGTTTCACCGACGCGGTGATCCGCGCGGTGGCCGACCGGCCGGACCCGGCGGTGTTCGTGCTGTGGGGCAACTACGCGCAGAAGAAGCTGCCGCTGATCGACGAGACCCGGCACAGGGTGGTCAAGGGCGCGCACCCCTCCCCGCTGTCGGCGAAGAAGTTCTTCGGTTCGCGTCCGTTCACGCAGATCAACGAGGCGGTCGCGGCCCAGGGCCACGAGCCGATCGACTGGACCATCCCGAACCTGAAGTGACCCGGAGGCGCGGGCCGGGGTTCGGACGGGCCCGACCGACCCGGCGGATGGCCGAGACCACCGCGGCAGCGGCCGTAGG
>NZ_JBHYJX010000021.1:44182-125738 GCF_042740985.1 Streptomyces sp. NPDC058985
GCGCCCCCGGCCCACCCCCCGACCCACTGCACCCCCCCCACCCTGACGCCCCCCGCAGGCGCGGCCCGGCCCGCCCACCGGCCGCCCCGCGCGCCTCCCGGTGCCGCCTGACCGGGATCTCGGCCACCTGCGGTTAGCGTCGGTCGTGACAGCCGACGAGGGCACGGAGGACGCGGTGGCCAAGGGACGGGAGCAGGCGGCGCCGGATGCCGTGCTGACGCGGATCGGTCAGGTCGTCATCCTGCATCACGCGGGCGACCGCGAGGAGGCCCGGGACCGCTTCCTCGGCCTGTGGGCGGAGATCGGCGAGCACGGCGACCCGCTGCACCGGTGCACGCTGGCCCACTACCTGGCCGACACCCAGGACGACCCGGGCGACGAACTGGCCTGGGACCTGCGCGCGTTGGCGGCGGCCGAGGAGATCACCCAGGACTCGCCCGCCGATCCCCGCGAGGGCGTGCTCGCCGCGCGCGCCCTGTACCCCTCGCTCCATCTGAACCTCGCGGACGACTACGACCGCCTCGGCCACCGCGAGGCCGCCCGCCTGCACCTGCGGCGCGCCCGGGGCGCGGCCGAGTCACTGCCCCCCGACCGCTACGGCGAGGGTGTGCGCGCGGCGATCGGCCGGCTGGAGCGCCGCCTGGACGGCGCGGGCCGCGGTTCGGACGGGCCCGACCGACCCGGCGGATGGCCGAGACCACCGCGGCAGCGGCCGTAGGCATGCGTGGCGCCCGTGTGCTGTCCCGCTCAGGGGCCGTACGCCTGCTCGCAGATGCGGGACTCCGGGCTGCCGGGGCGCCAGCCGCCGTACCGCTTGCCGAGCGAGCACACATCCGTGTTCCGGCCGGTGTCCTGGCCGGACGAGGGAGCCTGGGGGAGCGCGGGGGCCTCGGGGGCCGGCACCCTCGGGCGTTCGGTCCGCTCCGGTGTCCCGGGCCGGGCGGGCCGCGGTCGCCGTTCGGGGCGGGTGCGGGCGGCCGGCGCCTCCTGCTGGGGCGGCCCGGCGGCCGGGGGTTCCGTACGCCGCGGTTCCCGGGTCGCCCGGTCCGGGGCCGGCGAGGGGCCGATCATCTCCAGCGCCTCCCGGGCCGGGGCCTGTACGACCCGCGGTTCGGCCGGGCCGTCCGGGCGCGGCGTCAGGGAACGGGCGCCCGCCGGGGCCGGGTCGGCGGCGGCCGGGCCCTGGACCGTCGTACAGCCGGTCAGGGCGGTGACGGCCACGGTCACCAGGAGCGTCGCTGTGGTCCTCGTTCGATGCACCCGCGTCACTCTGCTGGTTCGGGTCCATTCCACGACGCCGGACCGGCGGAGGTTGCCCCGCACGGGTGATCTCCGGCCCCGTACGGAGGCCCGGTGGCCGCCGGGGGTGACGTCAGTCGCCCGTGGCACCGTCCAGGCTCTCCCGGATCAGGTCGGCGTGCCCGTTGTGACGGGCGTACTCCTCGATCATGTGGGTGTGGATCCAGCGCAGGTTGTAGCGCTCACCCGTGCGGGCGTGCTTGCCCCGGCCCATGTCGTCCAGGGAGAAGCCGGCCGCGTTGCGCCGGGCCGCCTCGATCTCGGCCTGCCAGGTCGCGCGCGCCTCCTGCCAGGTGTCCGACGCGGTCACCCGGAACTCACCGTCCGGGTCCGCGTCCGAGTAGTGGATCGGGCCGGCGTCCTCGGCCGCCAGCACCCTGCGGTACCAGCTGCGCTCCACCTCCGCCATGTGCCGCACCAGTCCCATCAGGGTGAGCCCCGACGGGCTCACGGAAGCCGTCCGCAGCTGTTCGTCGGTGAGGCCCTCGCACTTCCACGCGAGGGTCTGGCGGTGGTACTCGACCCAGCCCTCCAGCATGGTGCGTTCGTCGGCGTCAGGGGCGGGTTCGCGGCGTTCGGCAGTCATGCCGACATCCTCGCCCGACGCCGGACCGGCGCACCAGGGGATTTCAGCCGCCCAGCATGCCGTCCAGGACCTCCCGCAGCCCCGACCGCACGTCCTGGAGGCCGGGCACCTCGGCGTGGAAGCTGCCGGCCACGCAGCTGAACATCAGCCCGTCCGCCCAGGCGACCAGCGAGAGCACGTGGCGCTCCGGATCCGGCGAGCCCAGCTCCGTGACGAGAGCGCCCAGCCGCTCCCGGAAACGGGCGCCCGCCGCGTCGAAGTGGGCCCGCAGCTCGGGGCGGCGGGTGGCCTCCAGGGCCAGTTCGTAGCGGGCCACCGTCAGCTCCCGGTTGTGGGTCAGCGCGCGGTGCGTCGCCAGCGCCAGCGCGTCCACCAGGGAGTCGAGGCCGGCCCGCGGGTCCGGCATCTCGTGCAGCGCCAGCACCCGTTCCTCCCGGTCGGCCAGGCGCCGCACCGCCAGTTCGAGCAGGGCCTGCCGGGTGCGGGCGAGGTTGGAGGTGGAGCCCTGCGGGAGCCGGGCCGTCTCGTCGACCGCGCGGTGCGTCAGCCCGCGCATCCCGCGCTCGGCGAGCAGGGCCAGCGCGGCGTCGGCGACCAGGTCGGCGCGGGAGGCGGCGGCGGGGGCGGCGGGGGCGGAGGAGGGCACTGAGGCCGGGGTGGAGGGGGACATGGAGTTCAACCTACCCGACGGCACTACGGCTGTAGTACAGTCGGCGGCAGGTGCTACTACATCTGTAGTGAAGAGAGTGGTGGAGAGAGCCATGGCACGGACAAGGCGGGCCGTCGTGATCGGCGGCGGCATCGGTGGCCTCACCGCGGCGGTGGCCCTGCACCAGGACGGACTGCGGGTCACCGTCCTGGAGCGGGCCGCCTCCCTGCGGCCGATCGGCGCGGCCATCTCCCTGTCGCCCAACGCCCTGCGCGCGCTGGACGTCATCGGTCTCGGCGACGAGATCCGCGACCTCGCCGCCTGGCAGGGCGACGGGGGACTGCGCACCCCGGGCGGACGCTGGCTCTCCCGGTCCAGCGCGGAGGCCGCCGCGGCCCGGTTCGGCGGTCCACTGGTGCTGCTGCACCGGGCCACCCTCATCGACCGCCTGTCCGAGCGGCTGCCCCCGGGCGCCGTCCGCACCGCGGCCGACGCGATGCTCGCCGACCCCGGCGACCACGACCGCCCGGCCAGGGTGCGCGCCGCGGACGGCGAGTGGGAGGCCGACCTGGTCGTCGCCGCCGACGGCATCCACTCCGCCGTACGCCGCACGCTGTTCCCGGACCACCCCGGCACCGTCTACTCCGGCTTCACCACCTGGCGGGTCGTGATCCCGCTGCCCGGCGTCGAGTTCGCCTCCCACGAGACCTGGGGGCCGGGCCGTATCTGGGGCACGCACCCGCTCAAGGACGGCCGGGCCTACGCATACGCCGCCGCCGTCGCCCCGGCCGGCGGACACGCGGCGGACGAGCGGGCCGAGCTGCTGCACCGCTACGGCGACTGGCACGACCCGATCCCCGCGGTGCTCGCCGCGGCCCGCCCCGAGGACGTCCTGCGGCACGACGTGCACCACATCGCCGCACCGCTGCCCGCCTACCACCGCGGCCGGGTCGCCCTGCTCGGCGACGCCGCGCACGCCATGCCGCCCAACCTCGGGCAGGGCGGCAACCAGGCCGTCGAGGACGCGGTCGTCCTCGCCCACCACAGCCGGGACCTCACGGCCTACACGGCCGCCCGGCAGCCCCGCGCCGATGCCGTCGCCCGCCGGGCCGTCCGGGTCGCCCGCC
The DNA here is from genome assembly GCF_042740985.1 of Streptomyces sp. NPDC058985. Lineage (NCBI taxonomy): Bacteria > Bacillati > Actinomycetota > Actinomycetes > Kitasatosporales > Streptomycetaceae > Streptomyces > Streptomyces sp. NPDC058985. The sequence continues at coordinate 47,844 of NZ_JBHYJX010000021.1, forward strand.
TCAACCTGATGACCAGTCGCGCCGGGATCGCGGCCCGTGACGCCGCACTGCTCGCGCTCTCCAAGGCGGCACCCGGCCTCTTCCTGCGGGGCTTCGACGGCATCGCCGACTGGCGGCCACCGCAGCCCCCGTATGCTTCAGCGCGGACCCGGACCGGCGAACGTTAGAGGAGCACACCCCGTGAAGGTCGGCTGCATCGGACTCGGCGACATCGCGCGGAAGGCCTACCTGCCGGTGCTCTCCGCCCTGCCGGGGGCCGAACTGCACCTGCAGACCCGCACCCCCGCCACCCTCACCCGGGTCGCCGACGGACTGCGCCTGCCCCAGAGCCAGCGCCACGCCGACCTCGGCTCACTGCTCGCCCAGGGCCTCGACGCCGCCTTCGTGCACGCGCCGACCGCCGTCCACCCCGAGATCGTGACCGGGCTCCTGGAAGCCGGCGTCCCGACCTACGTCGACAAGCCGCTCGCCTACGAACTCGCCGAGTCCGAACGGCTGGTGGCCCTCGCCGAGGAGCGGCGGACCAGCCTCGCCGTCGGCTTCAACCGCCGTTACGCGCCCGGATACGCGCAGTGCGCCGAGCACCCGCGCGAGCTGATCCTCATGCAGAAGAACCGCACCGGGCTGCCCGAGGAACCGCGCACGATGATCCTCGACGACTTCATCCACGTCGTGGACACGCTCCGCTTCCTGGTACCGGGACCGGTCGACGACGTGACCGTGCGCGCCCGCGTCCAGGACGGCCTCCTGCACCACGTCGTGCTCCAGCTCGCCGGGGAGGGCTTCACCGCGCTCGGCGTCATGAACCGGCTCAGCGGTTCGGCGGAGGAGATCCTGGAGGTCTCCGGCCAGGACACCAAGCGCCAGGTGGTCAACCTCGCCGAGGTGATCGACCACAAGGGCCAGCCGACCGTGCGGCGGCGCGGCGACTGGGTGCCGGTGGCCCGGCAGCGCGGCATCGAGCAGGCGGTGCTCGCCTTCCTCGACGCGGTGCGCGCGGGGCGGGTGCTCAGTGCCCGGGACGCGCTGGAGACCCACGATCTGTGTGAGCGGGTGGTACGCGCGGTCCACGAGCGCTCCGCCTGAGCCGCACCGCCCGTACGCCCTCGCCGGCGCCCCACGCCGCGAGGATCACGAGCGCCGCGTGCACGGTCCAGTCGCCGAGACGCACGTACGGCGTGGTGCCGTGCGTGAGGGGGGTCTCGTACACCCGCGCGGTGCTCGCGTCGGTGCCGAGCCAGGAGCCGATCCGTTTCCCGTTGGCGTCGTACACGGCGGAGACGCCGGTCAGCGTCGAGTGCACCATCGGCCGGCCCGTCTCCGCGGCGCGCAGCGCGGCGAGCGAGGCGTGTTGCCCGGGAGCCCAGGTGTGCTGGAACGTCGACGTCGACGACTGGGCGACCAGCACCTCCGCGCCGTCGGCGGCCAATTGCCGGCTCATGTCGGGAAACGCGCTCTCGAAGCACACCATCGGGCCGATCCGCAGCCCGTCCCCGACGTTCATCACCACCTGCTCGGTGCCCCGCCTGCGGTCCTCGCCCGCCGCCTCGCCGACGGAGGTGGCCCAGCCGAGCAGGGAGCGGGCCGGCACGTACTCCCCGAAGGGCACCAGCCGCATCTTGTCGTACCGGTCGCCGGTCGGGCCGTCGGGGCCGACCAGCACCGAACTCTTGTAGATGCCCGGCTTGTCCGAGCGCCGCGCGTCCACGTTGACCAGGATCTCCGCGCCGGTGTCCCGGGAGAGCTCCGTCAGCCGGCGGGCCAGGTCGGGCCGGTCGTCCAGGTCGAAGCCGACGCTGCTCTCGCCCCAGACGATCAGATCGAGGTCTCGGCCGGCGAGCCCGCGGGTGAGCTGTTCCTCGCGGTCGAAGCGCCGGTCGGCGCTGTCCGCGCCGTCCACGACGCCGGGCTGCACCACGGCGATCGCGGCCCGCTCGTCGGTGTCGGGGCGCGGCGACCAGACCCAGGCCGCGGAGGTGGCGGCGGCGGTGGCGACGAGCCCGGCCAGCGCGGGCACCCGCGACCGGCGGACGGCGACGAGCACGGCGACGGCGACGTTCACCGCCACCACCAGGAAGCTCAGCAGCCAGACCCCGCCGACCGAGGCCAGCCGCAGCGCCGGGGCCACCTCCCACTGGCTGGAGCCGAGCATCCCCCAGGGGCCGCCGAGCCCCTGCCAGGAGCGGACCAGTTCCACGGCCAGCCAGCCCGACGGCAGCACCAGGAGCGCCACCCCGACCCGGACGGCCGAGGGCGCGCCGCCCAGCAGCCGCCGCACCAGCCAGCCCCACGGCGCCCACAGCGCGCCGAGCAGCGCCGCGATCACGAAGGTGAACACGTGCAGGTTCGGCAGCAGCCAGTGGTGCATGGCGAGCATGAAGCCGAAGCCGGCGCACCACCCGTCGTACGCCGCCCGCTTCCCGGTCGGCGCGGTGCGGGCCAGCAGGATCCAGGGGACCAGCGCGAACCAGGCCCACCACCACAGGGCGGGGCCCGGGAAGGCGAGTACGGGCAGCGCTCCGGCGAGCACGGCGGCGGCCGAGCGCCACCACCGGGAGGCGAGCCGGCGGTCGAGCGTCTTCATGGGCGCCTCCCTACCCCCGATGTCTACAGTGTGCGCCCGCGAGGAGGGCGAATTTCAGTTGATCACACCGGGTGTCGATGGCGCGCAAGGCGTGGGCAAGGCGTTCTCCGCGTCCTAGAGTGATCGATGATCGATCAAACTGGAGGTGCTCATGAACCGACCCATCACGGTGGTCACCGGCGGCAGCCGTGGCATCGGCGCGGCGACCTGTCTGCGTCTCGCGGCGGACGGACACGACCTGGCCGTCGGCTACGCGCGGGACTCGGCGGCCGCCGAAGCCGTCGTCGCGGGCGTGCGCGAGGCGGGCGGACGCGCGGTGGCGGTACGTGCGGACACCGCGGTCGAGGAGGACGTCGAGCGCCTCTTCGACGTGGCGGAGGAACGGCTCGGGCCGGTGACGGGCCTGGTGAACAACGCCGCCGTGACCGGTCCGCTGGGACGCCTCGCCGACAGCGACACCGCCGACCTGCGCCGGGTCCTGGACGTCAACCTGCTCGGCGTGCTGCTGTGCGCCCGGCGCGCCGCGCGGCTCATGACGGCGCGGGGGAGCGGTGTGATCGTGAACGTCTCGTCGGGCGCCGCGACCCTCGGCAGCCCGGGGGAGTACGTCCACTACGCGGCGGCCAAGGCGGGCGTCGACACGCTGACGCTGGGCCTGGCCAAGGAGCTGGGGCCGGACGGTGTCCGGGTCAACGCGGTCGCGCCCGGCGTCATCGACACCGAGATGCACGCGGCGGCGGGCGCGCCGGACCGGGCGCTGCGGATGGGGGCGGCGGTGCCGATGGGCCGTGCCGGCCGGGCGGAGGAGATCGCGGCGGCGATCTCCTGGCTGATGTCGCCCGACGCCTCGTACACGACGGGGACGGTGCTCCGCGTGGCCGGCGGGCGCTGACGGCGGACGGGTGCCGGGGCGGGCGGCTCCGGGTCAGGCGGCCTCGATGACCTCGCCGCGGATCGCTCTCGCCCACTCGACCACCAGCAACTCGTACTCCACACGCTCCTGTGCCGACAGGGTCCCGCCCGCGCGGCGCCAGAGCGCACGGATCTTCTCGTTCAGCTCCGCGGCTGAGCGCACGGAACCAGGGATCGCGTAATCGGGGGACATGCGGACAAGCCTAGGGGTAAGCGCTGACGGTGCGCTACCGGACGGCTACAGAAGCCGTCGCTGTCAGTGGGCCGACTCCGCGGCGTGCGGGCTGAGGGCGCCGGTGCTGACCAGGGCGATGATGATGATGCCGAGCGCGATGCGGTACCAGACGAACGGCATGAAGCTCTTGGTCGAGATGAACTTCATGAACCAGGCGATCACCGCGTACCCGGTGCCGAAGGCGATGACCGTCGCGAACAGCGTCGGCCCCCAGGAGACGTGGTCGCTCTCCATCGCGTCCGTCAGCTCGAACAGACCCGAGGCGAGCACCGCCGGGATCGCGAGCAGGAACGAGTACCGGGCCGCCGCCTCGCGCCGGTAGCCCATGAAGAGGCCGCCGCTGATCGTGGCCCCGGACCGGGAGACGCCCGGGATGAGGGCCGCCGCCTGGCAGACGCCGTAGATCAGGCCGTCCCGGACGGTCAGGTTCTCCAGCTCCTTGCGCGCGCGGGGAGCGCGGTGCCGGCCGCCCTTCTCGTCCCGCGCGGCCATCCGGTCAGCGATGCCGATGATCACACCGACGACGATCAGCATCGTCGCGGTGATGCGCAGGTCGCGGAAGGGCCCCTCGATCTGGTCCTTCAGGGTCAGGCCGAGCACGCCGATCGGGATCGAGCCGACGATCACCAGCCAGCCCATGCGCGCGTCGGGGTCGCGGCGCATCGACTTGTCGGTCAGTGACCGTGTCCACGCCGAGATGATCCGCCCGATGTCCTTGCGGAAGTAGATGAGGACCGCGGCCTCGGTGCCGATCTGCGTGATCGCCGTGAAGGCCGCGCCCGGGTCGTGCCAGCCGGAGAACGCCGCCGTCAGGCGCAGGTGCGCGCTGGAGGACACGGGGAGGAACTCGGTCAGCCCCTGGACGAGTCCGAGGATGAGTGATTCGAACCAAGACATGAAGGTACGCAGTCCAAGTGCCGAGCGAGAAAAGGGCGATGGGCGCGCCGGACCCCGAAGTCGGATGATCGGGACCGGCTGTGCCGAGGGGCAGCGTAGCGCCCCAAAGTGAAGTCCGGCCCACAGGGGTGGAAGGTCCCCTAGGCGGCCGTCGGGCCCGTCACGGTCCAGCCGTCGGCCTGCGGATGGGCGGTCAGGTCCTCGTGCCGGACGGTGTCGCCGCAGGCGCGGCAGGTGATCCGCGGGAGCAGCTCGCTGCCGCAGATGTGCTCGATCACCATGGGGCGGTCGCCGTCCGCGCGCAGGTGCCGGTCGCCCCAGGCCATGAGGGTCATCAGCACCGGTTCCAGCTCCAGCCCCGCCCGGGTCGGCCGGTACTCGAAGCGCTGCGGGCGCTCGCTGTACGGCTGCTTGGTCAGGATGCCCGCGTCCAGCAGACGCCGCAGCCGGGTGGCGAGGATGTCGCGCGGGGCGCCGGTGTTGCGGACCAGCTGGTCGAAGCGGCCGTTGCCGAGGCAGACCTCGCGCAGGACGAGCAGGGAGTACTTCTCCCCGACGAGCGCCAGGGTGTCGGCGATCGAGCAGGGGCGCGGGTTCTTGGGGGCGGCGGCCATGGCGCCCAGCATAAAGGAGGGTTTGTTTTTCCAACTCGCCAGGCTATGGTGAGTCCAGAAATCCTACTCACTGGTAGTCGCCGGCAGCCGGAGGCCCGCAGCATGCGTGAAGCAGTCGTCGTCGAAGCCGTACGCACCCCGATGGGCAAGGGCAGGCCGAACGGCGCCCTCGCCCACGTCCACCCCGTGGAACTCCTCGCGCACACGCTGCGCACCCTCGTCGAGCGGTCCGGCGTCGACCCGGCGCTGATCGACGACGTCATCGGCGGCACCGTCGACCAGGTCGGCGAGCAGGCCATGAACACCACCCGCTACGCCCTGCTGTCCGCCGGCTTCCCCGAGTCCGTGCCCGCGACCACCGTGGACCGGCAGTGCGGCTCCTCCCAGCAGGCCGTCCACTTCGCCGCACAGGGCGTCATGGCCGGGGCGTACGACCTGGTCGTCGCCTGCGGGGTCGAGTCGATGAGCCGCGTCCCGATGGGGGCGAACGTGCCGGCCGGCACCGACCCCTTCGGCCCCGGCGTCGCCGCCCGCTACCCGGACGGACTCGTCCCGCAGGGCATCAGCGCCGAACTGATCGCCGCCAAGTGGTCGCTCTCCCGGGAGCGGATGGACGCCTTCGCCGTCTCCTCGCACCGGAAGGCCGCCGCGGCCTGGGAGTCAGGGCGCTTCGACGCCGAGATCGCGCCCCTGGACGGTGTCTCGCGCGACGAGTGCGTACGCCCCGCGAGCAGCGTGGAGGTCCTCGCCGGTCTCCGGCCCGCCTACCACGACCCGGCCTTCGCCGCGCGCTTCCCGCAGATCGAGTGGAACATCACCGCGGGCAACGCCAGCCCGGTCAACGACGGCGCCTCGGCCGTGCTGATCACCTCGGCCGAGACCGCCGCCCGCCTCGGCCTGCGCCCGCTCGCCCGCCTGCACAGCTTCGCCGTCACCGGCTCCGACCCGCTGCTGATGCTGACGGGCGTGATCCCCGCCACCGAGAAGGTGCTGCGCCGGGCGTCGCTCTCCCTGAAGGACATCGACCTGTTCGAGGTCAACGAGGCGTTCGCGAGCGTGGTGCTGGCCTGGCAGCAGGAGACCGGCGCCGACCTCGACAAGGTCAACGTGCACGGCGGGGCCATCGCGCTGGGCCACCCCCTCGGCGCCAGCGGCACCCGCCTGACCACCACCCTCGTCCACGCCCTCAGGGAGCGCGGGGCGCGCTACGGACTCCAGACCATGTGCGAGGCGGGCGGCCTCGCCAACGCCATGATCCTGGAATCCGTGTAACGCGCCGTCAGCGCCCGCGCAGCCGGTGCCGCTTGCGCCAGGCCACCGCCGCGCCCGCGAGCCCCGGCAGGGCGATGCAGGCCAGCGCGATCAGGAAGGCCGGAGACGTCGGCGTCGAGGCGCGGGCCCCGGCGACGACGTAGGCGGCGGTGTTGGGGATGGAGCCCAGTCCCGTCGCCAGGAGGAAGGGGAGCAGGCCCATGCGGGACACCGCCGCGCAGTAGTTGGCCGCGGCGAACGGCACCCCGGGGAAGAGCCGGGCCGCCAGCATCGAGCGGAAGCCGTGCCGGCTCAGCTGCCCGTCCGCGGCCTTCAGCCACTTGCCCCGCAGCAGCGGACGCAGCGCCTCCTGGCCCAGCACCCGGCCCAGGCAGAAGGCGATCCCGGCGCCGAGCACCGTCCCCGCCAGCGCCGAGGCGAGGCCGAGCTGCGCGCCGAACAGCGCACCCGCGGCCAGGTTCAGCAGCGGACGCGGCACGAAGGCGACGGTGCACAGCCCGTACGCCACCGCGTAGGCGACGGCCGCCGCGGCTCCGCCGAGCTGTGGCGGCCAGCCGTCGGTGAGCAACCGCTGCGGCTGGAAGAGCAGGACCGTGGTCGCGGCGGAGGCCAGCAGGGCGACGAGCAGGGAGAGCCGGGACCACGGGGAGAGCAGGACTCTGGTCACACGGGCGGCGAACCCGGTCGGTGCGGCGGGTGGGACCGGCCCGCCGACGGTGGCGACGGCGAGCTCCGTTGCGGCGGTCCGGGGAGTGACCGTGGCGGTGCCCCCAGAGCGGGTGGTGGCATCGAGCATCCGGTGACACTAACCGACATATGTGTGTGATCGCCGTATGGAGCGTCTCACGGGCGTCACAGCCGAGTGAATCCCCGTCCGCACCCTGCCGGTTCCGCCCTGTTCGGCACACGCGAAAACCATTCGACGTGGAACGGGCCGTCGGCGAAGATCTGCCTCATGTTCCGGTACGCCTTCCACCTCGCAGCATCCGCCGTCGCGGATGCGCCGAAGGCTGCCGTCCTCTTCTTCCCGGCCGCCGCCGACGGCGCCCGAAGCTGACCCTCCCCGGACACTCCGGCGGACCCCCCAGGGGGAGGGTCGGCCGGACACCGGGGTCCCCACCACCGCCACGAGGCTTCGAGGTACCGCCATGTCCAAGACGGCGTACGTCCGCACCAAACCGCATCTGAACATCGGCACGATGGGCCATGTCGACCACGGCAAGACCACCCTGACCGCCGCCATCACCAAGGTCCTCGCCGAGCGCGGCGCCGGCGCGTTCGTGCCGTTCGACCGCATCGACCGGGCCCCGGAGGAGGCGGCGCGCGGCATCACCATCAACATCGCGCACGTCGAGTACGAGACCGACACCCGGCACTACGCGCACGTCGACATGCCCGGCCACGCCGACTACGTCAAGAACATGGTCACCGGCGCCGCCCAGCTCGACGGGGCGATCCTCGTCGTGTCCGCGCTGGACGGGATCATGCCGCAGACCGCCGAACACGTCCTGCTCGCCCGGCAGGTGGGCGTCGACCACATCGTGGTCGCGCTCAACAAGGCCGACGCCGTCGGAGACGGCGATGACGCGGTGCTGGCCGACCTCGTCGAACTGGAGGTCCGCGAGCTGCTCACCGCGCACGGCTACGGCGGAGACTCCGTGCCCGTCGTGCGGGTCTCGGGACTGAAGGCCCTGGAGGGCGACCCCCGGTGGACGGCGTCCGTCGAGGCGCTGCTCGACGCCGTGGACACCTACGTGCCCATGCCGGAGCGGTACCTGGACGCGCCGTTCCTGCTGTCGGTGGAGAACGTGCTCACCATCACCGGCCGCGGCACGGTCGTCACCGGCGCGGTCGAGCGCGGCACGATCCGCGTCGGCGACCGGGTCGAGGTGCTCGGGGCGTCCGTCGAGACGGTGGTCACCGGAGTGGAGACCTTCGGCAAGCCGATGGAGGAGGCCCAGGCCGGGGACAACGTCGCGCTGCTGCTGCGGGGCGTCGGCCGCGACGCCGTGCGCCGGGGGCACGTGGTCGCCGCGCCCGGCAGCGTCGTGCCCGCGCGGCGCTTCTCGGCGCGGGTGTACGTGCTGTCGGCGCGGGAGGGCGGGCGTTCGACGCCCGTCGCCACGGGGTATCGGCCGCAGTTCTACATCCGTACGGCTGATGTCGTCGGAGACGTCGATCTCGGGGAGGTGGCGGTGGCGAGGCCCGGGGACACGGTCACGATGACGGTGGAGCTGGGGCGGGACGTGCCGCTGGAGACGGGGCTCGGCTTCGCGATCCGTGAGGGTGGACGGACCGTGGGGGCGGGCACCGTGACGGCCGTCGGGTGAGTGCCCCTTGATGTGGGTGGGGGACCGCGGGGCCGTCGTGGCTGGTCGCGCAGTTCCCCGCGCCCCTGCCGGCGATGTCCGACCGCACAATGGAGGAGTGAACCAAGCCATCCCCGTGAGCCGCGTCACCGACCACGGCACCGTCAAGCTCATGCCCGACGTCGACCGGCGGCGGGCCTGGCTGCTCACCGTGGACGGGGCGCCGCAGTCCTACGTCGACCTGGACGAGCCGGCGCACCTGGAGTTCGAGTACACGCGCCGGCTCGGCCACGTCCTGGACACCGTCGCCGAGCCGGGCCGCGCGCTGGACGTGCTGCACCTCGGCGGCGGCGCGTACACCCTGCCGCGGTACCTGGCCGCGACCCGGCCCGGCTCGCGCCAGGACGTCGTGGAGGCGGACCGGGGGCTGCTGGACCTGGTCGCCGAGCACCTGCCGCTGCCGGACGGCGCGGACGTCACCGCGCACGGCGCCGACGCCCGCGCCTGGCTGGCTGCCGCCCCCGCGGACTCGGCCGACGTACTCGTCGCCGACGTCTTCGGGGGCTCCCGCGTGCCGGCGCACCTGACCTCCGTCGAGTACGCCCGCGAGGCGGTGCGGGTGCTGCGCGCCGACGGCGTGTACGTGGCGAACCTGGCCGACGGGGCGCCGTTCGGCTTCCTGCGGGGCCAGCTGGCCGGCTTCGCCACGCTCTTCGAGGAACTGGCGCTGATCGCCGAACCGGGGGTGCTGCGCGGGCGCCGGTTCGGCAACGCGGTCCTCGTCGCCTCGGGCCGGCCCCTGGACATCCCGGCGCTGGCCCGGCGCACCGCCGCCGACGCCTTCCCGGCCAGGGTCGAACACGGGGCGGCCCTGCGGGACTTCGTCGGCGGCGCGCGGCCGGTGCGGGACGCGGACGCCGTGCCGTCACCCGAGCCTCCCGCCGGGGCGTTCGGCATCGGCTGAGCGGCGCCTACGACTCGGTCGGCGGTTCCTCGGTGAGCCGCACCGTGCTGAGGATCTTCTGGATCGTCGCCTCCGGGACCTCCTCGTCGACGCCCTTGGCGCCGTACAGGTTCCAGGTGACGAAATCGCCCGCGCTGTTCTTGAACGCGAAGGTGATCGCCTTGCCCTCGGTGTCGCACTTGCCCTTCTGGGGCGTGCCCTGCGAGTACGCGGTGATGACGCTGCCCTTGATGCCGGACGTGGTGGTGTACGCCTTCGGCTTGCCGTACTTCACGCTCTTCTTGTCCGGCTGCGTGTAACCGCCGTAGATCCACCACGGCACCCGCGTCTCGGCCGCCTGGTCGGTGTCCTTGGCGCCGCTCTCACCACGGGTTCCGGTGGTCGCGAGGGAGGTGCTCTCCTTGCGGCCGTCCTTGTTCTCGTCCGTGGTGCACCACTCGGACTTGAGGTAGGCGGGGGCGGTGACCGTCGTGCGGTCGGTCTTGCCCTTCTCCTCCCACTCGAAGCCGACGCTGGTGTCCTTGCTGTCGATCTCCCAGTCGGCGGGCACGTCGAACATGGTGCCGAAGCGCGGGTTGGCGACGACCTTCCAGCCGTCGATGGTCGCCTCCAGCCCGTCGCCGCCGCGCGGGTTGTCGTCGGAGCCGGACGCGCTCGGATCCGTGGACGGGGTCTCGGACTTGTCCGCGGACGCGCTCGCGGACGGCTTCTTGTCCTTGCCGTCGTCCGCCTGGTCGTCCTTGTCGCCGCCGAGCACCAGGAACCCGGTGACACCGGCGGCCACCACCACGGCGAGGGCCGCGACGATCGCGACCAGCTTCGTCCGGTTCCCGCCACCGCCACCGCCGGGAGCGGGCTGCGGCGCCCCGGCGGGCTGCGGTGCCCCCCACTGCTGTTGCCCGTACTGGCCGGGCTGCTGCTGGTATCCCGGCTGCTGGTAGGGATTCGGCTGTTGGTACCCCGGCTGCTGGTACGGATTGTTCTGCGGGTTCTGCTCGCCCCCGGGCGGCTGCTGTCCTGGCCACATGAGCAGTCACCCTAATGCCGCGCAGGACACGATTCGGTCACCGGGCCTTGTCAGGGACGTACCAGAAGTGAGGAGCTCCCGTGACGGGTCGCGCGGAGATCGCCCGGTCCGGGCCTGGCCCTTCGATGCTACTCATGGGTAACCTTCTGCCATGAGCGCAGATCAGATGTCGATCGGCGAGTTGCTCGCCGCCACGGTGCCGATGGTCAGGACCCTGAACCTCGAGTACCTGGAGACCACTCCGGAGAAGGCCGTCCTGGCTCTCCCGGACCAGAGCGAGTACCGCAACCACGTGGGTGGACCGCACGCCGGAGCCATGTTCACCCTGGGCGAGTCGGCCAGCGGCGCGATCGTGCTGGCCGCCTTCGGCGACCAGCTCTCCCGGGCCGTACCGCTGCCGGTCACCGCCGAGATCGCCTTCAAGAAGATCGCGCTCGGCCCGGTCACCGCCACCGCGACCCTCGGCCGCCCCGCCGCCGACGTCGTCGCCGAACTGGACGCCGGGAGCCGCCCCGAGTTCCCGGTCGGCGTCGCCATCCGGCGCGAGGACGGCGCGGTGACCGGTGAGATGACCGTCATATGGACCCTGCGTCCCAACAGCTGACCTCCCGCGAACCGGTACGCTTCCCGGGTGCGCCTTCGCCGAGGCGCACCCGGGAACAGGTACGCGAAGCGGAGGATGCGCGTTGCACGTCCAGGAGTGGCTCGACACGGTGCCCGCGGTGGCCGTGTACGCCGTCGTCGGACTGGTCATCGGTCTGGAGAGCCTGGGCATCCCGTTGCCCGGTGAGATCATCCTGGTGTCGGCGGCCCTGCTGTCGTCGCAGCACGGCGGCATCGATCCGCTGGTCCTCGGCGTCTGTGCCAGCGCGGGCGCGGTGATCGGCGACTCCATCGGGTACGCCATCGGCCGCAGGGGCGGCCGGCCCCTGCTGGCCTGGCTGGGCCGCAAGTTCCCCAAGCACTTCAGCGAGGGCCACATCGCCACCGCCGAGCGCTCCTTCCAGAAGTGGGGCATGTGGGCCGTGTTCTTCGGCCGCTTCGTCGCCCTGCTGCGCATCTTCGCGGGCCCGCTGGCCGGTGTGCTGCGGATGCCGTACTGGAAGTTCCTGATCGCCAACGTCCTCGGCGGCATCGTCTGGGCGGGCGGCACCACCGCCGTCATCTACTACGTCGGAATCGTCGCGGAGTCCTGGCTCAAGCGCTTCTCGTGGCTGGGCCTGGTGCTGGCCGTCGCCATCGGCGTGACCTCGATGCTGGTCCTGAGGAAGAAGGCGAAGAACGCTCAGCCGGTTTCCGCCGCCGAGTAGCAGCGCGCCCCGAAGGGGCGCGGGGCTGTGACATCGTGCGGCTCCGCCGCGGGGCGCGGCCAGCCACGAATCACCCGCGCCCGGCCCGCTAGAGAACATCCCCCAAAGCTCCCCGATGCTCCCCGGCCAGCGCCGCGTACATCGTGCCGTTCAGCGTCACCCCGGCCCGCTCCTCCTCCGTCAGCTCCCGCCTGACCTTCGCCGGCACCCCCGCGACCAGCGAGCCGGGCGGCACCCGCATCCCCTGCGGCACCAGCGCCTGGGCCGCGACCAGCGAACCCGCGCCGATCACCGCGCCGTTGAGGACCGTGGCGCCCATGCCGATCAGGCAGTCGTCCTCGACCGTCGCGCCGTGCACCACGGCGTTGTGCCCGATGGAGACCCGCTCACCGACCGTGACGGGGAAACCGGGGTCGGCGTGCAGCGTGCAGTTGTCCTGGACGTTGCTGTCCGCGCCGACCGAGATCCGCTCGACGTCGCCGCGCAGCACCGCGCCGTACCAGACGCTCGCCCCGGCGTGCAGGGTCACGTCTCCGATGACCGAGGACGTCGGTGCCACGAAGGCCCCCGCGTCCACCTTGGGCTCCTTGCCGGCGATGCCCGTGATCAGCGCCTTCTGCGTCATCTCCGCCTCCTGTTCGGGTGATGTACGGCACCGTACGCCACCCGGTGGGGTGAAGATCACAGCACTCCGCGGTCATGGCCGCACCGCCCGCCGACTACCGTGAGCGGGTGCCCAAGCGCAAGAACACGTTCTCGTCCTGGCGGAGCCGCCTGGCGCAGCGGGCCGTCCACGCGGGCTGGGCCTGGGTGCAGCGCACCGGCTCCGTCACCGCCGCCCACCCCGGACGGTTCCGCTTCGGCGCGCTGGGCACGGGCACCCGGCTCGCCTTCCCGCTCGGCACGGTCTTCGGCGAGCCCTGGATCCACGTCGGTGCCCACTGCATCATCGGCGAGCAGGTCACGCTGACCGCCGGGCTCATGCCCGACCTCGACCTCGGTCCCGAGCCGATCCTGCGCATCGGCGACGGGGTCGTCCTCGGCCGCGGCAGCCACGTCATCGCCGACACCACCGTCACCATCGGCGGCGACTGCTACTTCGGCCCGTACGTCTACGTCACCTCCACCAACCACTCCTACGACGATCCGCACCAGCCGATCGGCAAGCAGTGGCCCCGAATGGACCCGGTCGAGATCGGCCCCGGCTGCTGGATCGGCACCGGCGCGGTGATCCTGCCCGGCGCGCGGATCGGGCGGAACGTGGTCGTGGCCGCCGGCGCCGTGGTGCGGGGCACCGTCCCCGACCACGCGGTGGTGGCGGGCGCGCCCGCCAAGGTCGTACGGCGCTGGACCCCCGCCGAGGGCTGGCAGCCGCCGCTGCGGACCCCGGCGCCGGTGCCGATCCCCGACGGGGTCACGCCGGGACAGCTGCGGGAGTTGTCGGGGCTGGACGGCGAGGCGCTGGCCAGGCTGGCGGAGCTGGACGACGACCGGCCGGAGGTCACGGGCAGGCTCGCGGAACCGGCCGCCGAGAGCTGAGCGTTCCCGCGACCGCGCGGCGGCCGGGTCAGCCCGTGGCCAGCAGCAGGGTGCCCACCAGGGCGAGGCCCGCGCCCGCCGCCTGCACGGCGCGCAGCCGTTCGCTGAGGAACCCGCGCGCGGCCAGCGCGGTCACCACCGGATACAGGGAGGCCAGCACCGCCGCCACCGTCACCGGGCCGTGCTGGGCGGCGATCGAGTACGTGCCGTTGGCCGCGACGTCGGCGAGCCCCACGAAGCCGAGCGCGGGCAGCGAGCCCCACGGGAAGCCCTCCGGCGGCAGCGCGGGGGCGCCGCGCCGGACGGACACCCACAGGGCCAGTCCGCCGGCGGCGACGTTGGTGACGCGCTGGACGAACAGGGCGAGGAACAGGCCGGTGAGCGTGGTTGACGCCTCCGCGATCAGGACCATCACGGCACCGAACCCGAAGGCCGCGACGAGGGTGAGGGCGACCGTGCGCCGCTGGACCGGCGCGCCGCGCAGGTGCGGACCGCCGGCGAGCACCACGCCCGCGACGGCGACCAGGATGCCGGCGAACTGCGGCAGCCCGGGGCGCTCGCCGAGGGCGAGACCCACACCCACCGGGACGGCCACGCCGAGTGAGCCCAGGGGCGAGACCACGCCCATCGGGCCCAGGGCGAGCGCCTTGTAGAAGGCGAGCATCGCCACCGGGCCGACCAGACCGGCGGCGACCGCGAACCAGAGGTGTGCGGACGCCTCGCTCCAGGCGCCGGTCGCGGCCACGATCGTGCCGAGGACGACGACCGCGACCGACTGGGAGACGACGACCACCGTGAGCGCGGGCGTGCGCCGGGTCAGTACCCCGCCGCCGAAGTCGGCCATGCCCCACAGGAGGCTGGTGGCCAGGGCGAACAGCGCTGTCATGATCCGGCCGCCTCGCAGTACAGTTCGGTGAACCTTCGGGTGCAGCAGACCATAGTTCACTGGACTGCACTGCGTCATCCAAAATAATGCACGAACGGTGCGCGTTACGGTGCACGAACTCATGAAGGCAAGGGACGGAACGTGGCGGACCTCGACCTGCTGACCCAGTCCCTGGCGCGCAACGTCAAGCGCTGGCGCACCGAGCGCGGCTTCACCCTGGAGGCGCTGGCCGCCCGCGCGGGCGTCAGCCGCGGCATGCTCATCCAGATCGAGCAGGCCCGCACCAACCCCAGCCTCGGTACCGTCGTCAAGATCGGCGACGCGCTCGGCATCAGCATCACGACCCTGCTGGACTGGGAGCAGGGCCCCAAGGTCCGCGTCGTCCCCGCCGAACAGGCGGTACGCCTCTGGCACACCGACGCCGGCAGCTTCAGCAGGCTGCTCGCCGGGGTGGAGGCGCCCGGGCCGCTGGAGATGTGGGAGTGGCGGCTGATGCCGGGGGAGAGCAGCCCCTCCGACCCGCACCCCACCGGCACGGTCGAGATGGTGCACGTCACGACCGGGGAGCTGACGCTCACCGTCGACGGGGCGGCACACAGCGTCCCGGCCGGTGCCAGCGCCTCCTTCGAGTCCGACACCCCGCACACGTACGGCAACGAAGGCGCGGAGCCGATGGAGATGATCATGGCGGTGTCGGTGCCGCCCGTCCGCTGAGACGGCCGTCCCGCCCACCGGTCGCTGTTGTTAGCGTGCGGCCATGCACGCACCCATCGGGAACTTCGACAGCGCCACGCCCGCACCGGACTGCCTGGACGAGCTGACCCGCCCGGTCGCCGACGCCGTACGCCACTGGCGCGGCAGTGTCCCCGCCGAGCAGATCGTCTACGTCGACACCGACCCGGAATGGGCCGACACCGCCACCTTCGTCGAGCACTACGGCCGCGACCTGCTCGAACGCTCAGCGAACTGCGTGGTGGTCACCGGCAAGCGGGCAGGCGGCAGCACGCTCGCCGCCTGCCTGGTCCTCTCCACCACCCGCGTCGACGTCAACGGCGTCGTCCGTCGTCACCTCGGCGCGCGCAAGGCGTCCTTCGCCCCGATGGACACCGCGACCGGCGAGACCGGCATGGAGTACGGCGGCATCACCCCGATCGGCCTGCCCGGCGACTGGCCCCTGCTGGTGGACCCGTCCGTCGTCGATCTGCCCTACGTCCTCGTCGGCAGCGGACGCCGGCGCGGCAAGCTGCTGGTCCCCGGCAAGGCCTTCGCCGAACTGCCGGGCGCCGCCGTCCTGGAGGGGCTGGGCGGCGCCGCCTGACCCTCACCTCGGCGCGTGGTGGGCCAGCGCCAGATGCGGGTCCGCCTCGCCCGGCACCGGGGCCGGGTCGGCGTGGACCAGCGCGGCGGTGAGCCGCGGCACGGCGTGCAACAGGGCGTGCTCGGCCTCGACGGCGATGCCGTGGGCCCGGCGGACGGTCGTCTCGCCGTCGACGACCAGGGCGACCTCGGCGCGCAGCCGGTGCCCGACCCAGCGCAGCCGCAGCTCACCCACCCCGCGCACGCCGGGCACCTCGCGCAGCACCTGTTCCGCCCGGTCCACCAGCGCCGGGTCGACGGCGTCCATCAGCCGCCGGAACACCTCGCGCGCCGCGTCCCGCAGGACCAGCGTGATCGCGGCCGTGATCGCCAGCCCCACCAGCGGGTCGGCGAGCTGCCACCCCAGTGCCGCGCCGCCGGCGCCCAGCAGCACGGCCAGTGACGTGTAGCCGTCCGTCCGCGCGTGCAGTCCGTCGGCGACCAGCGCCGCCGAGCCGATCTCCCGGCCCACCCGGATCCGGTGGCGGGCCACCCACTCGTTGCCCGCGAAGCCGACCAGGGCGGCCGCGGCGACCGCCGGGACGTGCGCGACGGGACGGGGGTCGAGCAGCCGGTCCACCGCCGTCCAGGCCGCGAGGACCGCGGAGGCGGCGATCGTCAGGACGATCACGATGCCGGCCAGGTCCTCCGCCCGCCCGTAGCCGTAGGTGAAGCGCCGGGTGGCAGCGCGCCGGCCCAGGACGAAGGCGATGCCGAGCGGTACGGCGGTCAGCGCGTCGGCGGTGTTGTGGACCGTGTCGCCGAGCAGCGCCACCGACCCGGAGACCGCCACCACTACCGCCTGGACGAGCGCCGTGGCGCCCAGCACCGCCAGCGACACCCACAGCGCGCGCAGCCCGCGGGCGGAGGACTCCAGGGCGGAGTCCACCTTGGCGGCGCTCTCGTGGGAGTGCGGGGTCAGCCGGTGGGTGAGACGGTGCCATCCGCCCGCGGGGGGACGGTGGCCGTCGTGGGGGTGATGCCGGTGCGGGTCGCTCACGGGATGCCCCTTCCGGTGGTCCGGGTGGTCCGGGTGGTCCGGGTGGTCCGGGTGGTCCGGGTGGTCCGGTGCGGTGGGTGGACGCGTGACGCCCACGGCGCCATTATGTGCGTATGAGCGCACGCATGCACCTGTCAGCTGCGGACGACGCGCACCCGCGCACGCCGGGCGAGGAGCAGTTCGCGCTCGCCGCCGAACTCCTCGCCCTGCTCGGCGACCGCACCCGCCTGACCCTGCTGCACGCCCTGACCGACGGCGAGGCCGACGTCACCACCCTCACCGAGGCGTGCGACGCGGCGCGGCCCGCGGTCAGCCAGCACCTGGCCCGGCTGCGGCTCGCGGGGCTGGTGAGCACCCGCAAGGAGGGGCGCCGGGTCGTGTACACGCTGCGGGACGGGCATCTGCGCCGCCTCGTCGGCGAGGCGCTGAACGTCGCCGACCACCGGCTCGGCGACCGGCCGCTGCACGACTGACCGGCGGCCTCAGCCGCCGGTCCGCACGCCCAGGTAGCGCTCGGCGAACTCCGTCGCCGCGGCCGGCGAGTCGAACAGGCGGCGCAGCCTCGCCAGCGCCGCACCCGCGCGGTACGGGTCGCCCGACGCCGTGCCGTGGTAGACCTCCGACAGCCACTGGGAGAACTCCTGGTAGTCCCAGGCCCGGGCGAGGCACGCCCCCGCGTACCCCGACAGCCCGGTGTCGTCGCCCTCCGTGAAGTGCGCCGCCAGCCCGTCGCCGAGCAGGAACGCGTCGTGCAGGGCGAGGTTCAGCCCCTTGGCGGCGATGGGCGCCGTCAGGTGCGCCGCGTCCCCGGCCAGGAAGAGCCGGCCGAAGACCACGGGTTCGACGACGTAGCTGTGCATGTCCAGGACGCGCCGCTCGATCAGCCGCCCTTCCCGGAGCGGCGGTGCGCCGGCCGCCCCCAGGCGCTCCCGCAGTTCGGTCCAGACCCGGTCGTGCGACCAGCTCTCCGGGTCGTCCCCCGGCGGGCACTGGAGGTAGTAGCGGGTCACCTCGGCGCTGCGCGGCATGTGGCCGGCGAAACCGCGCGGATGCATGCCGAACACGACGCAGTCCGAGGACGGCGGCGCCTCGGCGAGCAGCGCCAGCCAGCCGACGCCGTAGTCGTGCCGGGCGAGCCGGGCCCGCCCCCGGGGCAGCGACGCCCGCGTCACCCCGCGCGCCCCGTCGCAGCCCGCCACGAAGTCCGCCCGCACGTGGAGGCGTTCACCGGAGTCGGGGCACACGTACGACACCGACGGACGGTCGGACTCCGGTTCGTGCAGGCGTACGTCCCGGACACCGAACCGGATCTCCCCGCCGCGCACGTCCGCGTACTCGCGCACCAGGTCCGTCACCAGGAACTGCTGCGGATAGACGAAGTGGTGCTGCCCCGTCAGCCCGGTGTACTCGAAGCGGAACCGCTCCCCGGCGAACCGGAACTCGCACTCGGTGTGGGTCTGCGCCCGTTCCAGCAGGGTCCGCGCCAGCCCCCGCCGTTCCAGCCCGCGTACGGCCCATTCCTCGATGACCCCGGCGCGGGGCCGCCGTTCGATGAACTCACGGGTCTCGGTCTCCAGGACCAGACAGCCGACGCCCGCGGCGCGCAGGATGGCGCCGATGGCGAGCCCGGCCGGTCCGGCGCCCACGACGACGACCGGAAAACGCCGCGCGGTGGCCGAGCCGGAGTGGGAGGAAGGTGCGGTCACGCGCACAGTATGCGGGCGCCCGGACGCCCTCGGGAACGGCCGCGGGGCCTTCGTCCCGGGGCGCCGGAAATTCCCTGGAACGCTGATCCCGGCGTCAGCCCAGTCGGGGGATCTCGATGGCCGGGCAGCGGTCCATGACCATCTCCAGACCCGCGGACCGGGTCCGTTCGTACGCCGCCTCGTCGATCACGCCCAGCTGGAACCAGACCGCCCCGGCGCCCTTCGCGACCGCCTCGTCGGCGACCGGGCCGGCCAGGTCGGCGTTGACGAAGACGTCGACGACGTCCACGTCGAAGGGGATGTCGGCGAGGGAGGCGTACCCCTGCTCGCCGTGGACCGTCTCCGCCTTGGGATGCACGGGCACGACGCGCTTGCCGAAACGCTGCAGCACCTCGGCGACGCCGTACGCCGCGCGCTGCCGGTTGGAGGAGAGGCCCACCACGGCCCAGGTGTCTCCCAGCTCGGTGAGGATCTTGCGGACTGCTGCCTCGTCGCCGTACACCGGCGGCCTCCTTCGGTTCCCGGGTGACCCGCGGGTCGCGTCTCCCGGTCTGGTCAACGGAGGGCGGGGAGCCGAGATTCCCCGCGCGGCGGGGGAGCGACGCGCGCGCCCCCTGTGCGTCACCGCGTCACCCCGCCTACGCTCACCCCGTGCTGCGCATCATCGACGCCCGGACCGGAGAGCCCGCCCCCGCCGCCCCCGCCCGGCGGGCCCCGACGCGGGTCGTGGCGCACGCGCCGGACGGAGACACGACCACGCTGCGCGTGCTGCTCGTCGCCGACCTCCTGGTCCGCGCCCTGGATCTGGCCGGCACGCCCGCATGGGCACTGCTGACCGCCGCGCGGGAGCCCGGCGGGCTGCGGGAGCGGGCGGCGGCCCTGGGCATCCGGCCCTTCGAGGACGGCGGCGCCGGACCGGACACCGGCCAGACCGTGCACGTCCGGCGCGCGGGAGGACCCGTCCCGGACGGCGTCACGATCGCCGTCGCCCCCGTGCACCCGGCCGGACTCGACCTCACCGACCCGGACGCCGTGCGTCTCGCCCTGCTGGAACGGCACCACCACGCGCGCGTGGAACTGGACGCGACCACCCTGGACGAGGCCCGCGACACCCTCGCGCGCCGGCGGAGCGCGGTCGCCGCCTGGGCGCGGCAGCCTTCGCGCCCCGTACCGGCCGAGGTGCGCGACCGGTTGCGGTCTGCCTGGGAGGACGACCTGGACGCGCCCGGGGTGCTGCGGGTCCTGCACGGCGTGGAGACCGACCCGGACCTGCCGGACGGAGCCCGCTTCGAGATCTTCGCCTACGCCGACCGCTTCCTCGGCCTCCACCTCACCCGCGACCTCGGAGCCCCCGCGTGATCGAGCGCCCCGGCTCCGGCCCGCTGCGCCGCCTGGTGGTCCTGCGGCACGCCAAGTCGGCCCGCCCCGAGGGCGTCGCCGACCACGACCGCCCGCTCGCCCGGCGCGGACTGCGCGACGCCCCCGCCGCCGGACGCGCCCTCGCGGAGCACGACTGGCTGCCCGACCTCGCGCTGTGCTCCACCGCCCTGCGCGCCCGGCAGACCTGGGAACTGGCCTCCGCGCAGTGGGGCACGCCCCCGCCGGTGCGTCACGACCCGCGCCTGTACGCCGCCGGCGTACCGGACCTCCTCGACGTCGTGCGCGAGACGCCCGCCGACGTCGAGACGCTGCTCCTGGTGGGTCACAACCCCGGCCTGGAGGACCTCATCGGCACCCTGGCCGGCGACGCCCTCGACGACGCGCTGGACCGGGTCCGGACCAAGTACCCCACGTCGGCCGTGGCCGTGCTGGACTGGCACGGCACCACCTGGCGGGCGCTCGCCCCCGGAGCGGCCCTGCTCACCGCGGTGACGGTGCCGAGGGGCGGGCGTTCGTGAGCGCATAGGCTGGCCGCATGCAGGACGAGTACCGCACGGTCGCCCGCGCGGGTGTGCACGAGACCGAGATCAACCGCTCCCGCTTCCTGTGCGCCCTCGCCCCCGCCGCCACCGAGGAGGAGGCCCAGGCGTTCGTCGCGGGCGTACGCAAGGAACACGCCGACGCCAGCCACAACTGCTGGGCGTACGTCATCGGCGCCGACGCCGCCGTCCAGAAGGCGAGCGACGACGGCGAGCCCGGCGGCACGGCCGGTGTCCCGATGCTCCAGATGCTGCTGCGCCGCGACATGCGGTACGTCGTCGCCGTCGTCACGCGCTACTACGGCGGCGTCAAGCTCGGCGCGGGCGGACTCATCCGGGCCTACGGGGGCGCGGTCGGCGAGGCGCTGGACGACCTCGGCACCCTCACCCGGCGCCGGTTCCGGCTGGTCACGGTGACCGTCGACCACCAGCGGGCCGGGCGGCTCCAGAACGACCTGCGCGCGGCGGGCCACGCGGTGCGCGACGTGCGCTACGCCGAGGCGGTGACCATCGAGGTCGGCCTGCCCGAGACCGAGGTGGAGACCTTCCGCTCCTGGCTCGCGAACGCCACCGCCGGGTCGGCCGGGTTCGAACGGGGCGGGGAGGCGTACGGAGACGCGTGACGGCGGTGGCGACCGCCGGCCGACGAACGTCTGAGGTTCGTGGTGGATCAGGGGCCGGCGGGCGTTAGCGTGGTGGGTGCCGGTGGCGGGAGTCGTGCCGGATATGGCGCGAAGTGAGGGGAAACATGCGGGTCGGGGCGGTTCTGTGAGAATTCTGCACACGTCCGACTGGCATCTCGGCCGCGCGTTCCACCGGGTGAACATGCTCGACGCCCAGGAGGCGTTCATCGGCCACCTCGTCGCGACCGTGCGCGAGCACGCCGTCGACGTCGTGGTCGTGTCGGGGGACGTGTACGACCGCGCGGTGCCGCCGCTCGCCGCCGTCGAGCTGTTCGACGACGCCCTGCACCGCCTCGCCGGGCTCGGCGTGCCCACCGTGATGATCTCCGGAAACCACGACTCCGCCCGTCGCCTCGGCGTCGGCGCCGGACTCATCGACCGCGCGGGCATCCACCTGCGCACCGACCCGGCCGGCTGCGGCACGCCGGTGGTGCTGCCGGACGCCCACGGGGACGTCGCCTTCTACGGCCTGCCGTACCTCGAACCAGCCCTGGTGAAGGCGGAGTTCGCAGTGGAGAAGGCGGGGCACGAGGCGGTGCTCGCCGCCGCCATGGACCGCGTGCGGGCCGACCTCACCACGCGTGCCACGGGCACCCGTTCCGTCGTCCTCGCGCACGCCTTCGTCACCGGCGGCGAGCCGAGCGACAGTGAGCGCGACATCACCGTCGGCGGGGTCGCCGCCGTCCCCGCCGGTGTCTTCGACGGCGTCGACTACGTGGCCCTCGGCCACCTGCACGGCTGCCAGACCATCGGCGAGCGCGTCCGCTACTCCGGCTCCCCGCTGCCGTACTCCTTCTCCGAGCACCGGCACCGCAAGAGCGTGTGGCTCGTCGACCTGGACGCGGCCGGGACCGTCACCGCCGAGCGCGTCGACTGCCCGGTGCCGCGCGCGCTGGCCCGGCTGCGCGGCACCCTGGACGACCTGCTCGCCGATCCCGGGCTGACCCCGCACGAAGAGGCGTGGGTGGAGGCGACCCTCACCGACCCGGTCCGCCCGGACGATCCCATGGCCCGGCTCACCGAGCGCTTCCCGCACACCCTCAGCCTCGTCTTCGACCCCGAGCGCGCCCCCGACGAACCCGGCGTGTCCTACGCCCGGCGCCTCGCCGACCGCAGCGACCAGCAGATCGCCGAGGACTTCGTGGCCCATGTGCGCGGCGCCGGACCCGACGACCACGAACAGGCCGTCCTGCGGGACGCCTTCGACGCGGTGCGTGCCGACGAGACCGTACGGGAGGTGGCCCGGTGAGGCTGCACCGGCTGGACCTCACCGCCTTCGGCCCCTTCGGCGGCGCGCAGAGCGTCGACTTCGACGACCTCTCCGCGGCCGGCATCTTCCTGCTGCACGGTCCCACCGGCGCGGGCAAGACGTCCGTCCTCGACGCCGTCTGCTACGCGCTGTACGGCTCCGTGCCCGGTGCCCGGCAGAGCGGTCAGGGCATGACCCTGCGCAGCGACCACGCGGCGACCAGCACCCGCACCGAGGTCCGGCTCGAACTCACCGTCGCCGGACGGCGCCTGGAGATCACCCGGCAGCCGCCCTGGCAGCGGCCGAAGCTGCGCGGCAAGGGCACCACCGTCGACAAGGCCCAGACCTGGCTGCGCGAGTACGACGCGACCGCCGGGGCCTGGAAGGACCTGAGCCGCTCCCACCAGGAGATCGGTGAGGAGGTCACGCAACTGCTCGGCATGAGCCGCGAGCAGTTCTGCCAGGTCGTGCTGTTGCCCCAGGGCGACTTCGCGCGCTTCCTGCGCGCCGACGCGGAGGCCCGGGGCAAGCTGCTCGGCCGCCTCTTCGACACCCGGCGCTTCGCCGAGGTCGAGCAGCGCCTCGCCGAACGGCGCCGGACGACCGAGGCCCGGGTGCGGGACGGCGACGCCGCTCTCCTGGCCGACGCCCACCGGATGCAGCAGGCGGCCGACGACGCCATGGAACTGCCGGAACTGGCGCCGGGCGAGCCGGGCCTGGCCGAGACCGTCCTCGGCGCCGCCGCCGTCGCCCGCTCCACGGCCCGCGAACTGCTGACCGTCGCCGAATGCCGCCTCACCACGGCCGAATCCGCACACGCCGCCGCCGACCGCGCCCTCGCCGACGCACGGGAACTGGACCGCTTGCAGCGCCGGTTCGCCCAGGCGCGGGAGCGGGCCGAGCGGCTGGCGGAGCGCACCGAGGCCCACCAGGCCGCGCAGCGGCGCATGGAGCGGTCCCGCAAGGCCGAAGCGGTCGCACCCGCACTGGAGCTGCGGGACGCCGCGGAAGCCGAACACGGGCGGGCGTCGCTCGCGGAGGCACGCGCACGTGCCCAGCTGCCGGAGGCCCTCGCCGACGCCGGTGCCGCCGGGCTGGCCGCCGCCGCCCGCCGGGCCGCCGAGGAACTGGGCGGCCTGGAGTCGGCCCGCCGGGCCGAACGGCGCCTCGCCGAACTCGACGAGGAGCGGGCCGTACTGGACCGTCAGGAACGTGCCGACGACGACGTCCGGCACGAGGCGGAGACCTGGCTCGCCGACTGGGAGGCCACCCGCACCGGACTCCAGGCACGCGTCGACGACGCCCAGGAGGCCGCGACCCGCGCCGAACAGCTCGCCGTACAACGCGACCCCGCGCGGCGGCGGCTGAACGCGGCCCGGCAGCGTGACCGGTTCGCCGCCGACACCGACGACGCCCAGCGCCGGGCACTCGCCTCGGCCGAGGAGGCCGTCGCGGCCCGCGCCCACTGGCTCGACCTCAAGGAGCAGCGGCTGAGTGGCATCGCCGCCGAACTCGCCGCCGGCCTCACCGACGGGACGCCCTGCGCGGTCTGCGGAGCCACCGAACACCCCGCCCCCGCCCGCCGGATCGACGGCCACGTCGACCGCGCGGCGGAGGAGCGGGCCCTCACCGCCTACCAGCACGCCGACGAGCGCCGCGCGGACGCCGAACGGCGCCTGGGCACCGTACGCGAGGCACTGGCCGCCGCCACGGCCGAGGCCGGGGAGGCGCCCACCGCCCGGCTGGCCGAGGAGGCCGAGGAGCTGGAGCGCGAGTACGAGCGGGTGCGCGCGGCCGGTTCCCGGCTGCACGCGGCCCAGGAGGAGCTGCGCCGTGCGGGGGACGAACGCGAGCAGCGGGTCGCCGCCCAGCAGCAGGCGGCCGTACGGTCCGCCTCCCGGGTCGCGGGCCGCGAGCGGCTGGAGAGTGAAGGGGCCGCGCTGGAGCAGGAGCTGACCCGGGCCCGCGGCACCGCCGGGAGCGTGGCGGCGCGGGCCGCCCAACTGGAGGACCGGGCCGCCCTGCTCACCGACGCCGCCGACACCGCCCGCGCCGCACAGGAAGCCGCCCAGCGGCTCAAGGACGCCGACGCGCGCCTCGCCGACGCCGCCTTCCGGGCCGGCTTCGACACCCCGGCGGACGCCGCCGCCGCGCTGCTCGACGACGACGCCCACCGCGAGCTGCAGCACCGGCTCGACGCCCGGGACGCGGAGGAGAACGCCGTCCGCGCGGTCCTCGCCGAGCCCGACACCGCCGACGCGGCCCGCCGCCCGCGGGCCGACCCCGCCGCGGCCGAACGTGCCGCGGCCGACGCGGGCCGGCGCCTGCGCGAGGCGTCGTCCGCCCACGACGCCGCCGCCCGGCGCTGCGCGGAGCTGGACCGGCTCTCCGCGCGGGCCACCGACTCGGTGCACCGGCTCGCCCCGCTGCGCGAGGAGCACACCCGCGTCGCCCGCCTGGCCGGCCTCGCCGCGGGCACCTCCGCGGACAACGACCGCCGGATGCGCCTGGAGTCCTACGTCCTGGCCGCCCGCCTCGAACAGGTCGCCGCCGCCGCGACCGCGCGGCTCACCCGCATGTCCGCCGGCCGCTACACCCTGGTCCACTCCGACGACCGCACCGGCCGCGGCCGCAGCGGCCTCGGTCTGCACGTCGTCGACGCCTGGACCGGCCGGGAGCGCGACACGGTCACGCTCTCCGGCGGCGAGACGTTCTTCGCCTCGCTGGCCCTCGCGCTCGGCCTGGCCGACGTCGTCACGGACGAGGCCGGCGGCGTCCGCCTGGACACCCTCTTCATCGACGAGGGCTTCGGCAGCCTCGACGACCAGACCCTCGACGAGGTCCTCGACGTCCTCGACTCCCTGCGCGAACGAGACCGCAGCGTCGGCATCGTCAGTCACGTCGCCGACCTGCGGCGCCGGGTCCATGCCCAACTGGAGGTCGTGAAGGGACGGTCGGGGTCCGCACTGCGCCAACGGGGCACCGGCTGAACGGCCCCGGCGGACCTCAGCGGCCCAGGGGACGGCGGGGGAGCGGCGAGGAGTACACCACGCTCGTCGTGACCGACCCCAGGGCGCTGATCCGGCCGGACACCTCCTCCAGATGCCGCATCGAACGGGCCGCCACCTTGATGACGAAGCAGTCGTCGCCCGTGACGTGGTGCGCCTCCAGGATCTCGGGCGTGACCGCGACCAGGTCGTGGAACGGCTTGTAGTTGGCGACCGGATAGCGCAACCGCACGAAGGCCAGGATCGGCAGCCCCAGCCGCTCGGGGTCCACGACCGCCGCGTACCCCTGGATGATCCCGGCCTCCTCCAGCCGCCGCACCCGCTCGGTCACCGCGCTCGCGGACATCGACACGGCACGGGCCAGCTCGGCGAAACCGGCCCGCCCGTTGCGCTGCAGCGCGTCGAGGATGAGCCAGTCGGTGGCGTCCGGGGAATGCTCGGGCATGAGTGATCAATAGCAGGAAATCCCCGGCGCAACAAGCGAAAGGCCAGGGAATCACCGTTCAGGTTGACGGTTGCCGACCGTAGATTTCTGCACCGGAAGAACCTTCGAGGAGAGGCCGGACCATGAGCGTCACCACCGTCAACCCCGTTCTGCGCGTCGCCCCCGCGCCGCCCGCCGAGGCCGCCGCGTACTTCCGGGCGAGTCTCGCCTTCCACACCGACGTCTCCGACGTCGCCGCCGCGACGGCGGCCGACGGCGGCCCCGGATTCACGCTGGTGGACTGCCGGTCCACCGAGTCCTGGGACCAGGGCCACGTACCCGGCGCCGTCCACCTGCCCACCGCGCGCGTCGCCGAACAGGCCGGGCGCCTCCTCGACCCCGCCGTCCCGGTGGTGACGTACTGCTGGGGACCCGCCTGCGACGGCGCCACCCGCGCGGCCCTCGCCCTCGCCGAACTCGGCTACCCTGTCAAGGAGATGCGCGGAGGCTTCGAGTACTGGGTGCGCGAGGGCTTCGCCTACGAGACCCGGCAGGGCACCGAACACCCGGCCGCCGACCCCCTCACCGTCCCGGTGGACGCGGACGACTGCGGCTGCTGACCGGCGTGTAGGTTCTGCCGCATGGTGCGATACGCGGAGCCGGGCGCGGTGGAGTGGGTCGAGTCGGGCGGGGGTCCGCTCATAGCGGTTCCGGAGACGGTCCTGCCGTTCTGGACCGGTGCCGACGGCGAGGACGCGGACTCCGACTACGACCGGGCCTGCGAGGTCGACGGCTACGTCGGACTCCTCCCGGTCGGCGACTCCACCGCCCTGGTGCTCGGCGACGAACCCGCCTCGACCGCCTATCTGCCCGAGCACCAGACCTTCGTCCGCTGGTGCGCCGCCGACTCCGAGGAGGACGTGCTGGCCGGGGTGACCGCCGCCCTCGACACGGCCGAGTGGGAGCCCGAGGTGGCCTGGCGCGTGCCGGGACCGGTGCTCCTGTTCGACGCCGCCTGGCCCGGCGCCGTGTCGGAGCGCGCGGGGCGTGTGCGGGTCTCGATCGCCCCCGGCCGGTACGCGGTGCGCGCGGCCGAGGCGCGCCCGGGCGCGGAGACATGGCTGGGTTTGGTTCAGTTGCGGTGGCTGGCTGAGAGGTAGCCGCGGCGGGCTGCTCGGTGCGTGCCGGGGCGGTGCTGCCGTCCGGTGTCGCCCGGCCCGGTGCCGCCCCGGCGCGCAGACGTGGCTGAGTCTCGTCCAGCCGCGGTGGCCCGGCGACCGGTAGCCGCCGCGATATTGACGTGCGGGGCCGCCGCGGCCCGCTCATCATGGGTGCCCATGCCCCCACTTCCGCACCCCACCCCCGAAGAGCTGCGACGCGACCCGCTGCCCCTGCGCGGCCGTACCGCACTCGTCACCGGCGCCAGCCGGCGCGGCGGCATCGGCCACGCCGTGGCCCGCCGGCTCGCCGCCCACGGCGCGAGCGTCTACCTGCACCACCACGTCCCGCACGACGCCGCCATGCCCTGGGGCGCCGACCGCGTCGAGGACGTCACCGCGTCCGTCCGCGCCGCCCTGGGGGATCCGGACGCCGCCGTGCACGAGGGCCCCGCCGACCTGACCGCCCCGGACGCGCCCGCCCGCCTCGTCGCCACCGCCGCCGAGGCGCTCGGCGGGCGGCTGGACGTCCTGGTCGCCAATCACGCCCTCAGCGGCTCCGACGGCACCCTCGACACGATCGACGCCGCGATGCTCGACGCCCACTGGCAGGTCGACACCCGCTCGGTTCTGCTGCTGGTCCAGGCGTACGCCCGGCACCGCGCCGCACTGCCGCCCCGGACGCCCGGCGGACGTGTCGTGATGATGACCTCCGGCCAGGACATCGCCGGCGGCATGCCCGGCGAGATCGCCTACGCGCTCCAGAAGGGCGCGCTGGCGTCCGTCACCCGCTCCCTGGCGACGACCCTCGCCGAGCACGCCGTCACGGTGAACGCGGTCAACCCCGGTCCCGTGGACACCGGTTACCTGACCGGCGACGCCTACGACGCCGTCGCCGCGTGCTTCCCCGGCGGACGCTGGGGCACGCCCGACGACCCGGCCCGCCTCATCGCGTGGCTGGCCACGGACGAGGCGGCGTGGGTGACCGGTCAGGTCGTCGACTCGGAGGGCGGCTTCCGCAGGTGACCGCCCGTCAGAGCCGGGACAGCTCGTCCACCAGGTCGTCCAGGCCCAGCGAACCCTGGGAGAGGGCCGCCATGTGCCACGCCTTCGGGTCGAAGGCGTCGCCGTGCCGCTCGCGGGCCTTCTCCCGGCCCAGCAGCCAGGCCCGCTCCCCGAGCTTGTAGCCGATCGCCTGGCCCGGGATCGTCAGATAGCGGGTCAGCTCGCTCTCCACGTAGTCCGCCGGGCGGCTGCTGTGCGCGCCGAAGAACTCCTGCGCCAGCTTCGGCGTCCAGCGCTCGCCCGGGTGGAACGGCGAGTCGGCCGGGATCTCCAGCTCCAGGTGCATGCCGATGTCCACGACGACCCGGGCGGCCCGCATCATCTGCGCGTCCAGATACCCGAGGCGCTGCTCCGCGTCGGTGAGGAAGCCCAGCTCGTCCATCAGCCGCTCCGCGTACAGCGCCCAGCCCTCGGCGTTGGCGCTGACCAGGCCCACGGAGGCCTGGTAGCGGGAGAGGTCCGCCGCGACGTGCGCCCACTGGGCCAGCTGCAGGTGGTGGCCCGGGACGCCCTCGTGGTACCAGGTCGAGACCAGGTCGTACACCGGGAAGCGGGTCTGGCCCATCGTCGGCAGCCAGGTGCGGCCGGGACGGGAGAAGTCCTCCGACGGCGACGTGTAGTACGGGGCCGCCGCGCTGCCCGGCGGGGCGATCCGCGACTCCACCCGCCGCACCCGCTCGGCGAGCTCGAAGTGCGTGCCGTCCAGCTGCTCGATCGCCTGGTCCATCAGGCCCTGCAGCCAGTCGCGGACCTCGTCGACGCCCTCGATGTGCCTGCCGTGCTCGTCCAGGTGCGCCAGCGCCACCCACGGCGTCGCGGCCCCGGGGAGGATCTTCTCGGCCTCCGCCTTCATCTCGGCGAGCAGCCGGTGGTACTCGGCCCAGCCGTACGCGTACGCCTCGTCCAGGTCGAGGTCGGTGCCGTTGTAGTAGCGCGACCAGCGGGCGTAGCGCTCCCGGCCCACGGTGTCCGGGGCGCCCTCGATCGCCGGGGCGTACACGTCGCGCATCCAGTCCCGCAGCTCGACCACCGACGCCGTCGCGCCCCGCGCGGCCTCGTCCAGCTCCGCGCGCAGCGCGTCCGGCCCGTCGGCGGCGAAGTCCTCGAACCAGCCGCGCCCCTCGCCGGTGTCCGCCCACTCGCCGAGCTGCTCGACGAAGGTCGCGGTCGGCCGCGGCCCGGCGTACAGCTTCCGCTCCAGCCCCAGGGCCAGCGACGCGCGGTAGCCCGCGAACGCCGCCGGTACCGCGCGCAGCCGCTCGGCGACGCGGGCCCAGTCCTCGTCGGTCCGCGTCGGCGTGATGGTGAAGACCTCGCGCACCGAGTGGGCGGCGGTGCCCATGTTGCCGACCGAGCGCAGGCCCTCGTCGGCCTCGTGCACGGCCAGTTCCGCCGTGAGGCGCTCCCGCAGCAGCCGGGCGCAGCGCCGCTCCACGTCGCTGTCCCCGCCGGGCCGGCGCTCCGCCTCGTCCAGCCGGGCGAGGGTGGTCCTGGCCAGCTCCGCGAGGGCCTCCTGACCCGCGGGCGAGAGGTCGGGCAGGAGGCTCGAACTCTCGGCGACGCCGAGATAGGTACCGGTGACCGGGTCGAGGGCGATGAGGTCGTCGACGTAGGCGTCGGCGACCTCGCGGGGCAGCGGGCTCTTGGTCTCTGACATGCGGACATCCTCATACGGATACCGGTGCCCCGTCAGCCCGGTGACCCGGGCCCGAAGCCGTGCGCGGCCGGATTTCGCTCAGGGCGTGGCCGTCGGCGGGGACGGCGGCAGCAGCGGGCCGCACTCCCACTGCTGGAAGATCAGCCGCGTCTCGACGCGGGCCACCTCCGGCCGGGACGTGAAGCCGTCCAGCACCAGCCGCTGGAGATCCGTCATGTCCGCCACCGCGACATGGACGAGGTAGTCGTCCGGGCCGGTGAGGTGGAAGACCGTGCGCGACTCCGGCAGCGCCCTGATCCGCTCCACGAAGGGGCCGACCAGCTCCCGCCGGTGCGGGCGCACCTGCACCGAGAGCAGCGCCTGGAGACCACGGCCCAGCTTGGCGGGGTCCAGTTCGAGCCGATGGCCGAGGATCACCCCGGCCCGCCGCAGCCGGGTCACCCGGTCCAGGCAGGTCGACGGGGCGACGCCCACCTGGGCGGCGAGATCGCGGTAGGTGGTCCGGGCGTCGTTCTGCAGCAGCCGCAGCAGATGGAGGTCCACCGGATCCAGTACGACGGATTCGGCCATGGCCCGAACGTAACACGGCCGGTCACCGTGCAGGCCCGGTCGGTGTTCATTCTTCGGCCCATGGACTCTGCGCGCACGCCCACGTCACACCCCGACGACGTACGCATCACCGCCGCCACGGGCAGGGCACTGGCCACCGAGGCCGTGCACGCCGGCCGCGACGACCTCGCCGGCCGGGGACTGCACGCCCCGCCCATCGACCTGTCCACGACCTACCCGTCGTACGACAGCCGCGGCGAGGCCGCCCGTATCGACGCCTTCGCCGCCACCGGCGCCGAACCCGACGGCCCACCGGTCTACGGACGGCTCGGCAACCCCACCGTCGCCCGCTTCGAGACGGCGCTGGCCAAGCTGGAGGGGACCGAGTCCGCGGTCGCCTTCGCCAGCGGCATGGCCGCGCTGAGCGCCGTCCTGCTGGTCCGCGGCTCGATGGGACTGCGGCACGTCGTGGCCGTACGGCCCCTGTACGGGTGCAGTGACCATCTGCTGACCGCCGGGCTGCTGGGGTCCGAGGTCACCTGGACCGACCCGGCGGGCGTCGCGGACGCGCTGCGCCCGGACACCGGCCTGGTGCTGGTCGAGTCGCCGGCCAACCCCACGCTGGCCGAGGTCGACCTGCGGGCCGTCGCCCACGCCTGCGGCTCCGTGCCACTGCTCGTGGACAACACCTTCGCCACACCGGTGCTCCAGCGTCCCGCCGAACACGGGGCCCGGCTGGTGCTGCACAGCGCCACCAAGTACCTCGGCGGGCACGGGGACGTGCTGGCCGGCGTGGTCGCCTGCGACGAGGAGTTCGCCGGGCGGCTGCGGCAGGTGCGCTTCGCCACCGGCGGTGTGCTGCACCCGCTGGCCGGCTATCTGCTGCTGCGGGGCCTTTCCACCCTGCCGGTGCGGGTGCGGGCCGCCTCCGCGAACGCCGCGGAGCTGGTCGCCCGGCTCGCCGCCGACCCGCGGGTGGCCCGCGTCCACTACCCGCGCATCGGCGGCGCGATGGTCTCCTTCGAGGTCCACGGCGACCCGCACGAGGTCATCGGCCGCGTTCGCCTGATCACCCCGGCGGTGAGCCTCGGCAGCGTCGACACGCTCATCCAGCACCCGGCGTCCATCAGCCACCGCATCGTGGACGCCGACGACCGGCGGGACGCCGGGGTCGGCGACCGGCTGCTGCGGCTCTCGGTGGGCCTGGAGGACGTCGAGGACCTGTGGGCCGACCTGGACGGCGCGCTGGGGGAGCGGGCGCCCGGCGCGATCCCCCTGCGGGAGGCGTTGTCGGGGGTCGAGTAAAGGCCGGCGGGGCTCGGGCCGGAGGCGCCGGCCGCCCGCCTACTCCCCGCCGGTCCGCTCCCCGTGCGGCACCGGCGCGGTGGCGGTCCGGGGGGCCGGGTTCAGGCGGGCGGTGACGACCAGGGTGCCCTCCTCGATCTGGTAGTCGAGGGGGAGGCCCAGGCCGCGCATCGCGGCGACCATGCCGGTGTTGGAGGCCTGGGTGACCGCGTACACGCTCGCGCAGCCCGTCTCGGTCGCCATCGCCACGAGCCGGCCGAGGAGTTCGCCGCCGATGCCCCGGCGCTGCCACGCGTCCTCGACGAGCAGCGCGACCTCCGTCTCGTCCCCGTCCCACAGCAGATGACCGAGGCCCACGATCCGCCCCGAGGCGGTCTGCACGGCGAGGGTGCGGCCGAAGCGGGGGCTGAGCAGGTGGTTCATGTACCGGTCGGCGTCCCCGACCGGGCCGTGGTACCGCATCCCGAGGGTGCGCGGCGAGCACCGCTCGTGCATCGCCTTCGCCGCCGCGACGTCCCGGGTGTCGGCGCGGCGGACGGTGATGTCGCGTCCTTCGGGCAGCGTCAGCGAGTCCCGGCCGCGCGGCACCCGCGGACCGAGCCGCGCGTCCAGCTCGACCAGGGCCCGCGCCCGGGCGAACTCCGCGGGGGTGAAGGGCAGATACGGCCGCTCCACGCTGATCACCCCGCCTTCCGGGGCGCGCAGCCGCAGCACGGTGTCCTCCAGCGCGCCCTCCGGCGGTACGTCGTCCCCGGCGCCGCCGACAGCGGCGGGCAGCGACCGGATGGTGCACCGGCCCAGCAACTGGCGCAGCGCCAGCGGGAGTTCCGCGGCGTCCAGGGCCGTCCGGGCGGCCAGGGCCAGTACCCGGGTCGGCGCGTCCACCAGGTCGTGCGCGTCCGCCCGCTCCGTCCAGGTGTGGTCACCGCCCGCCGCCGTCACCACGCCGGCCAGTTCGGACCCGGTCAGTCCGGCCGGGGCGCGCAGCAGGAACTCGTCGACCGTGCCCCGGGCCAGCGGGTGCGTCTGGAGACTCAGGATGTCGATCCGCCGGTCGGCCAGGGCCGCGCACAGCACCGCCAGCGAACCCGGCGCGTCCCGCACCGTCGTCCGCATCCGCCACAGCGCGCTCTCCTCGGCACCGGCCGGCCGCGCGGGCCCGCCGTCGTCCTCGGCACGCCCGGCCCGCCGCTCGTCGGTCGGTGGCCGGGCGCCGGTATCGTCCGCGGGCGGCGCCTGCCCGTGGCGGCGTGACCAACGGGTGTGGAAGCCCGCCGTGGCGATCAGGGTGGCCACCGAGGCCAGCAGCATCACGGGCACCGCGGGACCGTGCTCGGCCAAGAGGGCCACGGCGGCGGTCACTTCAGGCAGGTCTCGACTCATGCACCCACTGTGAAGGAGCGGTGTTGCCCGGTCACGAACGCACTGTGACCGATGGGTAAAAAAGGGTTCTGGTGTATTTGTGGGGAGTTGGTGGACCGCCGGCCGCCGGCCGCCGTCACGGACCGCGCACCGGGGGATGACGCCGGTGCGCGGTACACCCCACAGGCTACGGGACTACTGCCCCACCCGTCCCGGCCGCAGCACCTTCGTGTACAGCACCGTGCCGTCCTGCTCGCGCAGCCGCACCGTCATCTCGGCGCTGTCGCCGTCGATGTCGACCTCGCCGAAGAACTGGTAGCCCTCCGCCGGCGAGACGTTGGAGGCGGTCGGCGCCTTCACGAACACCCGCTCGGGACCGAAGGTGCCGTCGAGTGAACTGGCCGGGAAGGCACCCGAGTTCAGCGGCCCGGACACGAACTCCCAGAACGGCTCGAAGTCGGAGAACGCGGCCCGCGAGGGCCGGTAGTGCTGGGCGGACGTGTGGTGCACGTCGGCCGTCAGCCACACCGTGCCGGTGATCCGCCGGTGCTTGACGAACCGCAGCAGCTCGGCGATCTGCAGCTCCCGCCCCAGCGGCGCGCCGGGGTCGCCCTGCGCGACCGCCTCGATGTGGGGCGCGCCCTCGGTGGTGTCGGGCACGACCAGGCCGATCGGCATGTCGGCGGCGATCACCTTCCAGACCGCACGCGACCGCGACAGCTCCCGCTTGAGCCACTCCAGCTGCTCGCGGCCGAGGATGCCCTGCGGGTCGACGGTCTGGCCGCCCGGGGAGTTGGCGTTGCGGTAGGTCCGCATGTCCAGCACGAACACGTCGAGCAGCGGGCCCTGGCGCAGCACCCGGTGGACACGGCCCTCGCGCGCGCCGGGACGCAGGGTGGAGAGGGGGAAGTACTCGCCGAAGGCCCGCCGGGCCCGGGCGGCCAGCACGTCGACGCTCTTCTCGGTGTACCGGTCGTCCGTCTCGGCGATCACCTGGCCCGGGTACCAGTTGTTGCGGACCTCGTGGTCGTCCCACTGGACGACGGAGGGGACCCGCGCGTTGAAGCGCCGCAGGTTCTCGTCGAGGAGGTTGTAGCGGAAGTTGCCGCGGAACTCGGCGAGGGTCTCGGCGACCTTGGACTTCTCCGCGGTGGTGACGTTCCGCCAGGTGCGGCCGTCGGGCAGGGCGGCGGTCTCCGCGATGGGCCCGTCGGCGTAGATGGTGTCGCCGCTGCAGAGGAAGAAGTCCGGGTCCAGGGCCCCCATGGCGTCGTAGATGCGGTAGCCGCCCAGGTCCGGGTTGATGCCCCAGCCCTGCCCCGCGAGGTCGCCGGACCACACGAAGCGCACACCGTCGCGCCGACGGACCGGCACGGTGCGGAAGGTGCCGGAGACCGGCTCGCCGGTGCGGCGCGGGTCGTCGGGGTCGGCGAGGAGGACGCGGTAGTGGATCTGCTCGCCGGGCGGCAGGCCGTGCAGCCGGGTGGTGCCGGTGAAGTCGGTGTCCCCGCCGAGCAGCGGACCGTGCCACCGGTGCGGGCGGCGGAACGACTCGGTCGCGGACGTCTCGACGATCATCCGCGCCGGGCGGTCGGACCGCACCCACACCAGACCGGAGTGGGAGGTCACGTCCCCCGTCTGCACACCCCAGCCCGCCCCGGGACGCCCGGAACGGGCGAACGCCGGCGCCGCCCCGAGCGAGGTGGGCAGGGTCAGTGCCGCCGACGCGGCGAGCGAGCCGCGCAGCACACTGCGGCGGCCGGGCAACGGACGGTGTGACATGGACGCGCCTCCAAGGACTCCTGGCAGGGATCCGGCCGGGTCCGTGGCCGGTGTGCACGGCAAGGCCTACTGGTCCGGCGCGGCGCGCACGGAAACTCCGCGTGAACAACCCGCCGCCCCGACCCGCGAGGCGGCCGGCCGGGCGGCCGTCGCCATCGCCCGCACCCCCGCCCGGATCCGCCCCGGCGTCAGATGCGCGTATCCCAGCACCAGCCGCACCTCGTGCCGCCCCGCCGCCCCACTGTCCACCCCGTGCCCGTACTCCGCCAGGGAGCGCACCGCCACTCCGGCCCCGGTCACCCGGGCGAGGAAGCGCTCGGTGGGCCCGTACCGCTCGGGGAGCGTGGCGATCGCGTGCAGGCCGGCGGCGATGCCGGTGACCTCCGAGCCGGGGAAGTGCTCCGCCAGCGCCGCCACCAGCGCGTCGCGCCGCTCGCGGTAGGCGCGCTGGCAGACACGCAGCTGGCGGTCGTAGTCGCCGCGCTCGACGAACCGGGCGAAGACCGCCTGGTCCAGCGTCGGGTGCCCCAGGTCGGTGGTGCGCTTGCGCGCCACCACCTCGTCCGCCAGCCACTCGGGCACCAGCAGCCACCCCAGCCGCAGACCCGGGGCGAGGGACTTGCTGACCGAGCCGGTATAGGCGACGCGTTCCGGATCGAGGCCCTGGAGCGCGCCCACCGGGGCCCGGTCGTACCGGAAGTCGCCGTCGTAGTCGTCCTCCAGGACGAGACCGTCCACGGACCGTGCCCAGTCGAGGAGTTCGCCGCGCCGCCGCGCCGAGTAGGCGATCCCGGTGGGGAACTGGTGGGCCGGCGTCGTCACCACGACCCGTACGCCCGAGCCGCGCAGCGCGCCGACGGCCAGCCCCTCC
This sequence comes from Streptomyces sp. NPDC058985, assembly GCF_042740985.1. Taxonomy (NCBI): domain Bacteria; kingdom Bacillati; phylum Actinomycetota; class Actinomycetes; order Kitasatosporales; family Streptomycetaceae; genus Streptomyces; species Streptomyces sp. NPDC058985. The sequence goes on from NZ_JBHYJX010000021.1 coordinate 83,486, forward strand.
GCGTCCAGCGGCAGCGGCACGGTGGCGACACCCGCCGACGCGTACAGGTCGCAGTGCTGCGGGCTGCCGGGGTCCTCGACACCGGCGGTGCGAGTCCCGCGCGCGTGCAGCACGCCCGCGAGCAGCGCCGTCGCCTGCGCCACCCCGGACACGACCACGATCCGCTCCGGGTCCGCCACCACGCCCCGGCGCCGCGCCAGCAGCTCGGCCAGCGCGGCGCGCAGCCGGGGCAGGCCGCGCGGGTCGGGATAGCCCAGAGCCTCGTGCGGCAGCTCCGACAGCACCCCGCGCTGCGCGGCGGCCCACGCCGAACGTGGGAAGAGTGACAGGTCGGGTGTCCCCGCCACGAAGTCCGCGCGGTGACCGGGGGAGCGCGGGGCGAGGTCACGCGCGCGCGGGCGGGCCGCCCGCACCGCGTCGCCCACCCAGGTCCCCGCACCCCGCCCGCTGCGCAGATAGCCCTCGGCCGTCAGCTGCTCGTACGCGTCCGTCACCAGCTTCCGCGACACCCCGAGGTCGGCCGCGAGGTCCCGGCTCGACGGCAACCGGGTGCCCGGGGCGAGCCGGCCCGAGCGGACCGCTTCCCGCAACGCGGCCTGCAGCGCGCGGCCACGCGCGCGTGCCGGTGCCGAGGCGGCGGGCAGCAGCAGCTCCCAGGCCGACGTCATGCGATCAGTCCCCCGTGCATCAGTTCTCTCCAATCGCCTCCACTTTACGAGGGGTTGGACCCGCCGGTGCGTAAACCGAGTGACAGACCACAGCGAGGGGGCAGGCCGCGGCCGGCCCCGGAATCGTACGCGCAATCCAGGAGCGCCCGTGGACGCCAAGAACCGTTTCGAGACCAAGGTCACCTTCGCCCTCTCCCGACTCGAATGGCTGGGCTTTCTCACCGTTTCGCTCGTGCTCGCCTTCCAGCACCGCACGGAAATCCGCTGGGCCGTCTTCATCCTGCTGTTCGTGATGATCGACGTCATCGGATATCTCCCCGGCGCCATCGCCTTCCGGCGCAGCCCGGACCGACGCGTTCCGCGGGGCTGCTACGTTGCCTACAACCTGATGCACAGCCTGGTCACGGCAGGTGTCCTGGCCGGGGCATGGGCACTGTTCGTCCGGCCGGAATGGGCGCTGCTCGCCCTCCCGATCCATCTCATGGGCGACCGGGCGCTGTTCGGGAACTCCCTGAAACCCTTCGGGGTCGCCTTCGAACCGGAAACCACACCGGCTTTCCTGATGTTCGAGCAGCGGTACCGGTCGTCGGTGGATTCCGGCGAATTCGGTACGGCGCGCACTTCCATGAACGACACGGAGGACACCGATGCCGTCCGTGCTTGACACCCTCGCCGCCCACAGCGACAATCCCAGTTCCTTTCTCGCCCTCAACAGCGGCAACTCGTACTTCCACGGTGACCGCTTCGAGGGTGCCTGCGCCTATCGGACCTCCGGACGCTACGCCCTGCAATTCGGCGGCCCCTTCACGGCGCCCGAACACCGCGCGCGGCTGCTGGACGCCTTCACCGCCCACACCGGACGCCGTCTGGTCGCCGTACAACTGCAGCGCGCGGACGCCGAGCTGTACGCGGCGCACGGGTTCACCGTCAACCAGCTCGGTGCCTCCTACGCCGTCGACCTCGGCCGCTTCACGCTGCGCGGCTCGCGGTTCGTCCGGCTGCGGAACAAGATCTCCCGCGCCCGGCGGGCCGGCCTGGAGGTCGCCGAGGTCGGGGACGGCGACGACTGCGCCGAACTGGACCTCATCGACCAGTGCTGGCTGCGGGAGAAGGGCCGGCACGTCAAGGAGCTGCGCTTCCTGGTCGGCCAGCGGACCGGGGACCTCCAGCGCCACCGCCGCCTCTTCGTCGGCCGCATCGACGGCCAGGCGGTCGGCTACATCAACTACTCGCCGGTCTACGGCAGCCGCCCCGGCATGCTCCACGACCTCAGCCGACGCCGCCCCGGCGCGCCGCCCGGCGTGATGGAGGCGCTCAACGCGACCGTGATGGAACGGCTGACCACCGACGGCGCGGGCTGGCTGCACTTCGGGTTCACCCCCTTCACGGGGCTCGACCAGGAGCACGAACTCCCGGGCGCCAGCCGTATGTTCACCCGGTTCGCCCGACTGCTGGCGGAGCACGGGGACGCGGTCTACCCCGCCGCCTCCCAGCTCGAGTACAAGCAGAAATGGGCCCCGCACGCGGTCCTCCCGGAGTACATCGCCTTCCGTGGCCGCCCCCGCCCCGGCGCCGTCTGGCAACTGCTGCGCGCCACCAACGCCGTGTGATCCACACCGCCGCCACCGCCTCACCCAGGAGGACCGCGCACCCCATGAGATTCCTCGAACGCGAACGCACCACCCTCGCCAAGCTCCTCCCCGACCTGGACCCGGCCCTGCGCGAGACCCCGCTGATGGAACTGGAGCGGCCGGGCAGCCCGGGCGTCCGGCACTTCCGGGACAGCGGCGGGCCCGGACTGCTCGTCCCCGAGTCCCACCAGGGGCGCGGCGCCACCGCACTGGACGCGCTGCGGGTGCAGCGGGCCATCGGCAGCCGCTCACCCTCGCTGGCCGTCGCCACCACCATGCACCACTTCTCCATGGCCACCCTGGTCGGTCTCGGCGGCCTCGGTGACGGCCTGGAGTGGATGCTGATCGAGGGCGTGGCCGCCGGCAACCGCATCATCGCCTCCGGCTTCGCCGAGGGCCGCAGCGGCGCCGGCATCCTGGACCCCTCGATGACCGCCACCGCGACCGCGGACGGCATCCGGATCAACGGCGTCAAACGCCCGTGCAGCCTCGCCCGCTCCATGGACGTGCTCACCGCCGGCGTCGTGATCCCGCGCGAGGACGGGCAGGGCGACGAACTCGCCGTCGCCCTCGTACCCGCCGACAGCGAGGGCCTCAGCGTCAGCGGCTTCTGGTCCAGCACCTTCCTGGCCGGCGCCGAGAGCGACCAGGTCACGCTCACCGACGTCCTCGTCCCGCCGGAACTCGTGCTGCGTACCGCGACCACCTCCGGCGAGCGCCTGGACGAACTCCAGACCGCCGGCCTGATCTGGTTCCAGGTCCTGATGACGGGCAGCTACCTCGGCGCCGCGAGCGCCCTGGTGGAGCGCGTGCTGCTCAACGAACGCGTCCCCGACCACGAGCGGGTGCGGCTCTTCGTCGAGACCGAGGCCGCCATGGCCGCCGCCGAGGGCGTCGCCCGCCGCGTCGACGGCGGCGACCTCGACGAGTCCGCCCTCGCCCAGGCCCTGTGCGTGCGGTACGGCGTCCAGGACGCCCTCGCCCGCGTCGTGCCGCGCGCGGTCGAACTGCTCGGCGGGCTGAACTTCATGACGTCCGACGAGGTGGGCCACCTGGCCGCCTGCGCCAACGGACTCTCCCTGCACCCGCCGTCCCGCTCCCGGATGACCCCACCGCTCGGCGCGTACCTGGCCGACGGCCCGCTGGCCATCGCCTGAACCCGGCCCACCCCGCCCCACCGGCCCACCGGTGGTCGAGACCCGTTGGGAGAACACCCTCATGCCCTCGGACAACCCGCGTCTCACCGTCCTGCCCGCCGGCCGTACGGGACCGCGCGACCGCCCCACCCTGCTGCTGACCGGCGGCTCCGGAGTGCTCGGGCGGGCCCTGATCGACGAACTGGCACCCGACTACGACCTGCTGTGCCTGCGCCGCAACACACCGCTGCGCGACCCGCGGGTGCGCGAACTCCAGGGCGACCTCGTCGCTCCCCGGCTCGGACTGAGCCCCCGGGCCTGGCACGAACTGGCCCTGGAGGTGGACGTGGTGCTGCACTCCGCCGCCGAGACCAACTGGCGCACCCCGCCGGAGAACATCACGCGCACCAACGTGCGCGGCGCCGACAACGTGCTCGACCTCGCGGCCCGCGCCGACGCCCCGCTTTACCTCATGAGCACCGCGTTCGTGGCCAACACCCCCACCGACGAGGACCGCCGGCGCTTCCCCGGCGCCGCCGCCTACCTCGACTCCAAGAGCCGGGCCGAGCAGATGACCCGCGACGCGGGCGTGCCGGGCGTCATCGTGCGGCCCTCGGTCGTCATGGGCGACTCCGCGACCGGACGGATCGCGGGTCAGCAGGGCCTCACCAAGACGATCGGGTCGATGGTCCTGGGGCAGGTGCCGGTGCTTCCCGGAGCCCCCGATGCCCGGATCGACATGGTCCCCCAGGACTACGTCGCACAGGCCGTCGGCAGCCTGGTCCGGGGCGGGGTCGGCGGCGGCGAGTACTGGCTGACGGCGGGCAGGCAGGCCATCGAACTACGGGAGTTCGCCGACGTCTGCGCCGACGTCGCCGTACGCCACGGCCTGCCCCGACCCCAGCGCCCCCGGCTCATCCCCGTCGAGGCGGTGCACCGGCTGCTGCTGCCCATGCTGGAGGGCACCGCGCTGCCCGCCCCGGTCCGCCGCCGGCTGGAGCACTACGCGGAGCTGCTGCTGGTCTTCCAGCGCGCCCTGCCCTTCGACAGCTCCCTCGGCGAACCCCACTGCGGCACCCGTCCGACCCGTGCCGGCATCCGCGCCGCGCTGGTGCGCAACGCGGAGAGCTGGGCCGAGGAACGGTCCGCCCTGCTCAGCCGGCACCGGGCCGCCGCGGCCGCCCCGGCGGAGGTGGCGTCATGACGATGTCACCCCCCGCCGCCCCGCCCGCCGACGCCACCGGCGTGGTCGACCTCTACCAGAAGCACATCGGTACCGGCCGCGCCGTCATGGGCCGCGTCATGGGCGGCATGGCCGAGGTCCGCTCCGAGGGCGTCTGGATCCACGCCGACGACGGCCGCCGCTTCCTGGACTTCGGCGGCTACGGCGTCTTCCTCCTCGGCCACCGCCACCCGGCCGTCGTCGAGGCGGTGCACCGGCAGATCGACACCCACCCGCTGGCCAGCCGCGTCTTCCTCGAACCGGTCGCCGCCCGGGCCGCCCAGGCCCTCGCCGCCCACACACCGCCCGGCCTCGACTACGTCCACTTCGTCAACTCCGGTGCCGAGGCCACCGAGGCCGCCCTGAAACTGGCCCGCGCCCAGGGCCGCACCTCGGTGATCACCACCCGCCGGGGCTTCCACGGCAAGACCCTCGGCGCGCTCAGCGTCACCGCCAACGCCACCTACCAGACACCGTTCCGGCCCCTGCTGCCGGACGTCACCCAGGTCGACTACGACGATCCCGCCGACCTCGAACGGGCCCTGTCCGCCCGCCGCGACCGGGCCTGCGTCATCGTGGAACCCGTCCAGGGCGAGGGCGGTGTCCGCATCCCCCGCCCCGGCTACCTCCGTCAGGTGCGGGCGCTGTGCCGGACGTACGGCGCCCTGATGGTCGTGGACGAGATCCAGACCGGCATGGGGCGGCTCGGTACCTGGTGGGGCGTCGACGCCGAGGGCGTGCGCCCCGACGTGCTGCTGGCCGGCAAGGGGCTCAGCGGCGGTGTCGTACCGATCGCCGCGATGGCCGCCACCGAGGAGGCGTACGCGCCCTTCAGCCGCGACCCCTACCTGCACACCTCCACCTTCGGCGCCTCGCCGATCGCCTGCGCCGCCGCCCTGGCCACCGTACGGGCGATGGAGGACGAGAACACCGTGGCCCGCGCTGCCGAGCTCGGCGCCCGCATCCTCGAAGCCGTTCGGGCCGTCTGCGCGCCCCACGAGGGCGGACTGGTCCGCGAGGTGCGCGGCAGGGGGCTGCTGATCGGCATCGAGTTCGCCGAGGAACAGGCGGTCGGCGAGATGCTTCTGGAGCTGATCGCCCGCGGCGTGCTCGTCAACCACTCCCTCAACTCCACCCGGGTGCTGCGGCTGACGCCGCCCGCCGTGGTCGAGGACGGTGCGCTCGACCAGTTCCGCACCACCCTCGCCGAGGCCCTGCACCGTACCGCCGGCCGCATGGCCGGCTGACCCCCGCGTCCGCGAACCCTCCGGGAAGGAACCGACCCGCCCATGCGCCACGTGGTCCTGCACGCCCTCGCCGACGGCCTGGCACCCGCCGAGGTCTACCGCCGCATCAGCGACTTCCCCCGCTACCCCGAGTACAGCGCCACCTTCCGCGAGGTGCGCGTGGAACCGCCGCTGCCCGACGGCTCCACCGTCTCCGACTGGACCGTCGAGTTCCGGGGCGGCCTGATGCGGTGGCGGGAACGAGACACCTACTCGCCCGAGACGTACTCCCTCACCTTCGAACAGCTCAGCGGCGACTTCCAGACCTTCGAGGGGAGCTGGCGCTGCGAGGCGCGGGACGGCGGCACGCTCGTCGTCTTCACCGCCGCCTTCGACCTGGGCATCCCGTCCCTCGCCGAGATCCTCGACCCGGTGGCCGAGTCGACGGTACGGGCCAACATCGCCCGGGTGCTGCGGGGCCTGGCGGACGCGGAGGTGATCGATGAACGCGCGGCTGCGGCTCGTCGCTGACCGGACGGCCGAGCGGCACGCGCCGCCGCCCGCCGACCCCCTCCACGAGGAGCCGGGACCGGGCGCCGCCCGCTGCCTCGGCCTGTACGCGAAGCTGGCCGCCGGGGTGACCGTCGTGACCGCCCGTGGCGAGGACGGACCGCTCGGCATGACGGTCTCCGCCGTCACCTCGCTCTCCGCCCGCCCGCCGCTGCTCCTGGCCTGTCTGCGCGACGGCTCCCGCACCCTCGCCGCCGTCCGCGCCGGCCGGGCCTTCGCCGTGCACCTGCTGCGCGAGGAACAGCAGGACCTGGCGGGCCGGTTCGCCTCTCCGACGACCACTGCGGCCGAGCGGTTCGCCGGCACCGACACCCGGCAGGTCCTGGGCGTCCCGGTGCTGGCCGGTTCGCTCGCCTGGTCGGTGTGTCTCACCGAGGACGTACGCCGCTACGGCGACCACCACCTCGTCGTCGGCCGGGTCGCCGCCGTGCACGTGGGCGCCGGCCGCCCACTGCTGTGGCACGACCGCCGGTTCGGCGCGCTGACCGATCCGCTCCCGGACGCCGCCGGATGACCGGGCCGCCGGCCGGAACGCCGCGCTGGGCCCCGGCGGAACTGCCGTCCCAGCCCCAGCTGCACGGTGTGGTCACCGCGGACGTGGCCGTCGTCGGGGCCGGCCTGGCCGGACTGTCCTGCGCCTACCACCTCGCGGAGCGCGCGCCCGGCCTCGACATCGCCGTGGTGGACGCCGCGCAGCCCGCCGCCGGAGCCAGCGGCCGGGGCACCGGCCTGCTCGGCCCGCGCGCCGGACCCGCCCTCGACCGAGCCGTCCACCGGTTCGGCCCGTCCGCCGCGCGCCGCATGCACCGCGCCGGTGAGCGGGCGGTGCGGGACGTCCTCGACCTGTGCGCGCGCCTGGACGTGCCCTGTGCCCTGCGCCCCGGCGACCAGCTCATCGCCACGCGCTCCCCGGCGGGCCTGGTGGCACTCGCACGCCAGGCCCGCGCCGCTCGCGAACTCGGTCTGGACATGCCGGTCCTCACCCCCGCCGGCATCCGCGACCGCGTCGGCGTGCCCTACCGGGCGGCGCTCGTGCACCGGCCCGCCGCCACGCTCGACCCGGCCGCCCTGACCTGCGCCCTCGCCCGGGCCTGCGCCGAGAAGGGGGTGCGGTTCTACGGCCGCAGCCCGCTGCTGGCCGTGCGCCCGGGTGACCTGGTCGGCCCGGAGCTGGTCCTCCCGCACGGCCGGCTCTACGCAGGGCAGGCGGTGCTCGCCGTCAACTCCGCCGCGCAGGCACTGGACCTGCCGGTCGGCACGGTCCTGCCACTGGAGGTGTACGCGGTCGCCACCGAGCCGCTGAGCCACGCCGCGTACGAGGCGCTGGGCGGGCGCGCGGGACACGCCGTCGTCGACGCCGTGCCGCTGGCCCCGTACTTCCGGCTGCTGCCGGACCGGGGGCTGGTCGCGGGCGGCGGCACCGCCACCGTCCCGGCCGGGCTCGGTGCTCCGCGGCTCCAGGCGCTCCGCGAGCGCGCCTGGGTCCGGCTGGAGGGATGGCTGCGGTCCCTGCACCCCGACCTCGCCCGGGTCCGGGTCACCCACCGCTGGTCCGGCCGGATCGGCATGACCGGCGACGACCTGCCGGTGGTCGGGCCGGTCCAGGGCCTGCCCGACGTCTGGTACGTCGGCGGCTGCTGCGGCCACGGCCTCGCCCTGTCCGTGGCGCACGGAGCGCACGTGGCCGCCGCCCTGCTGGGCGAGCCGGACCCCGGCGAACCGCTGCCGTGGCACCGCTCCAGGGCCCCCCGCCTGCCCGTGGGCGGGCCCGGCCGGTTCGTGCTGCGCGGGTACGTGGACACGCTCGGGCGTGTCGCGCGGTACGCGTGCTGACGGACCGGTCCGGCGCGGTACCCATGTCCCGCAACCGAACGAGAGGTTCCCGATGCACGACCCCCGCGCCCACGACGCCCTGCCGGCGTCCCTGCCCATGGGCACCGCCGACCTCGCCTACCACCTGGCCATGGGCGGCAGACCCCTGCCGGCCGGCTTCCTGTTCGGGTTCTCCGGACGGGCGCCCACCCTGGACTCGGTACGCGCCCGGGTCGCCGAACGGGCGGCCGGCATCCCGGCGCTGCGCTACCGCATCGCGCGGCACAGCCGCACCTTCTCCCGGGTCGACGGGATCGACGTCGAACGGCACGTGCACGAGGCGTGGCTGCCCGGGGACGACGACGGCGCGGGCGCCGGACGGCTGATGCTGTCCCGTCCCATGGGCGGCGACGGCCGTCCGCCCTGGGACGTGTGGCTGGTGCACGGCCCCTCCGGCGGACACAGCTTGTGCTACCGCACCGACCACACCTTCCAGGACGGCGTGGGCGCCGCGCACACCGCCCGTGCCCTGCTCGACGACCACCCCGCGGGCGGGCCGCCGCCCTATCGCCCCCGCAGGCCCGTACTGGGCGGACTCGCCGGGGCGGTCGGCGACATGGCGGCCTCCTTCCGCGCCACCGACAAGCCCGCCTTCGACGTACCGGTGAGCGGCCGGACCACCCTGTGCCAGGCCGTCGTCCCGGTCGCCCGGCTGCGGGCCGTCGGCCGCGCGCACGGCGCCACGGTGAACGACGTCTTCCTCGCCGCGCTCGCCCACGCGGTGGGCACCTGGCACCGGAAGAGCACCGGCGCCCCACACCCCCCACTGCCGGTCGCGGTCCCGATGTCGGTGCGGCCCCGGGGCGAGGAGTGCGCGCCGGGCAACCGGCTCGTCATCGCCCGCGTCCTGCTGCCCTGCGACGCCCCGTCCCCGCTCCACGCCCTGACCCGGGTGGTCGCCCGCACCAACACCCTGCGCACCGGCCGGCAGCGCGACGCCCTGCGGCTGCTGCTGGCAGCGGGTCCCCGGGGCATCGGCGCCCGGGTCGGCACCCGGATGGTCAACGGCCGCTCCGTCGCCGGGCCGGTGAGCAGCGTCGACTTCGGCAGCGCCCTCGTGCACCAGGGCAACACCGCCCGCCGGTCCGTCGTCTACTCCGGCCTCGGCGCCGGCATCCGCTGCCTCACCACCCTGACGCTCCAGCACGACACCGCCTGCCTCGCGGTGATCCACGACGAGGCCCTGGCGAGTGCCGACGCGCTCCCGGACCTGTGGCTCGCGGCGCTGCTCGAACTGGAACGGCCGTAGCAGTACGCGGCACGGCGAGGGCCCCGGGCGGCGTGCGCCCGGGGCCCTCGCCGTACGCCCGGCGGTCAGCGCTCGTTCAGCGTCCCCGTCGTCAGGAACACGCACTTCGCCGCGGCCTCGGAGAGCAGCGGCAGGTACGGCGCCAGCCGCTGCACCACGTACGGCAGCGTGAACAGGTCGGCGACCTCCGCGTCCCAGCCCTGCTGGGCCCACCAGCCCCGCGGATCGGCGAGCTGCCACCGCCAGGAGATCCCGGTCGCCGACAGGGCATCCAGGAACGGCGCCACGAACGACGACGAGGAGGCGTCGGCGTTCACGCACTCGGCGCCGAAGACGCTGCCGGGCGCGGACAGCTCCGTCATCGTGCGCACGACGGACTCCACCGTGCGCGGCGGGAGGTGGTACAGGTACGTCTCGGACAGCCACGCGGTGGGCCGCCGCGGATCCAGCCCCGCGGCGAGCAGTTCCGCGCCCCACGATCCGGCCGGGTCGGCCCCCACGGTGGTGCGGCGCCCGCAGGACGGCGCGGCCCAGTCCAGCACGTGCTCCTTGAAGGCCAGCAGCGCCGGATCCTCGACCTCGAAGACGTGCGTCCCCGTGGGCCAGTCGAGGCGGAACGCGCGGGTGTCCAGACCGGCGCCGAGCAGCACCACCTGGCGGCAGCCGGCCCGGGCCGCGCCCACCAGGAACTCGTCGTAGAAGCGGGTGCGCACCACGGCCCAGTCGGGCAGCAGCCGTTGCAGCGGGCCGTCGCCAGGGGGGCCGCCGGTGAGGCCGGCCGCGCGGACGAAGTCGGCGGCCCACGGATCGCGGACGTAGGGCGCGGACCGCCCGAACTCCCGCGCGTGGGCCGAAGCCGTCCAGAGGGCGACCCGCGAGAGCCCGTCCGGCAGGGGAGTGCCCGGTGGGGGCGAGGGCTGGGTCCGTGCGGGGTCCGGCATGGGAAACCTCCGTGTCGGTGGGTTCGGGCAGGCGGACGGGGGGAGAGAGGTCAGGCGGACCGGCGGCGGCTGAGCAGCACGGCGAGCGCGCCGAGGGCCAGCAGTCCGCCGGAGGGGCGGGAGGGCCGCTGGCCCCCCATCGCGGCGGGGGTGCGCGGCTCGTGGACGTTGAGCGCGAACTGGCGGTTGGCGATGTCGGACAGCACCCCGCGGGCCTGGTCGGGACTGGTGACCGCGGCCAGCAGCAGCTCCATGGAGTTGCGGGCGAACTGGTTGCGGCCGAGGAACTCGCGGCCCAGCGCGAAGAGGATCTTCGGTACCTCGCCCTGGAACACCTCCGGCAGCGTGATCTCCGGAGCCAGACAGCGCACCGAGCCGTCCAGGTTGGCGAAGGACTTGCCCAGCAGTGAGACGGACGGGGGCGACCCGATGCCCCGCTTGGTCGCCTTCGCCAGCACGGTGGTGAGCGAGACGCCGAAGTTCATGTCCTCCAGCGCCAGATGGGAGACCTTGGGCACGAAGGCCGCCATGTCGGCGGCGAACGCCGGCATGTTGGCCCACGGGGTGATCCGGCCCATCTCCGCCCAGTGCTGGGCCAGGCCCGCGCCGTCGTTCTGGGCCAACGTCATGAACAGCGGCAGCAGTTGCAGGCTGGTGCGCCGGTCCAGGCGGCCCACCATGCCCCAGTCGATCAGCGTGGCGGGCCCGCCGGGGGCGGCGAAGACGTTGCCCGCGTGCGGATCGGCGTGGAAGAAGCGGCGCACGAAGTACCCGTGGTACATGAAGCGCAGCAGGTCCTTGCCGATCTCGACGCGTTCGTCGTCGGTGAAGTGGGCGCGGTCGATGTGCCGGACCGACTTGCCGTCGGCCAGCGACTGGACCAGGACCCGGGGCCCGGCGTACAGGACCCGGGGCACCTCCAGTGACCGGAAGGGCCGGACGTGCTCGCGGGCCTCGTCCATGTTGCGGGCCTCGCCGTTGAAGTCCAGCTCGGGCTCCATCGCGTCGAAGACCGAGCCGAGCATCGCCTCGACGTCGATGACCTCGTTGAACCGCGGCGCCACCCGGGCCACGATCTTCGACGCCCGGCGCATCAGGGCCATGTCCGCCAGCACGCCGTCCCGGATGCCGGGCCGCTGGATCTTCACCACGGCCGGGCGCCCGCCGGGCAGGGTCACCCGGTACACCTGGGCGAGGGACGCGGCCCCGAGCGGTGCGACGGTCTCGACGTCGTCGAAGCGCAGCTTCCAGTCCGGCCCGAGGTCGCGCGCCAGCACCGGCTCGAACACCGAGAACGGTTGGATGTCCACCTGGTCGTGCAGGTTCTGCAGCTCCTCGCGGATCGACTGCGGCACCATGTCCGGCCGGGTGGACAGGATCTGCCCGAGCTTCACGTAGAACGGTCCCAGGCTCTCCAGCGCCTGCCGCACCGCCTTCGCACGGCGCAGCTCGGACCCGGCGGAGGCGTCGGCGCCCTCCGCCGGGGACCGCAGGTCCTGTCGGGTGCGCCTCCGCAGCCGTGTCGCCTGTCCGACCTCGTCGGCAACGAGGCTGCCCAGGACCTTGACCACGAGACGCAGCCGGTCGCCGACGGCAGACGCCATCGTGTGTCCTCCTTGAAGGTGGGACGGTGGGACGACGGGAGGGTGGTGCGACGGTCAGCCGGAGGTCGAGGACTTTCCGCCCTGGGAGGCGCCGCCGCCACCCTGTTGCCCGGTCAGACCCTGGAGGGCGCCGAGCCCCTGCTGTGCGGCCTGGCCCGGCAGGTTGGTGAGGTTCTGCAGGCCCTGGAGGGTCTCGATGAGCTTGGGCAGCACCTGGAGCAGCTGGGTGAGCTGGGTCGGCAGCGACATCAGGTCGCCGACCCCGCCCGCCGCGTGCCCGAGTCCTCCGGCGAGCTGACCGAGACCGCCGAGGGCACCGGCCGCGCCGCCGACAGCGGCCAGCGGGTTCGCCGCACCGCCCAGCGCCGCCAGCGGGTTGCCCGCGCCGCTGAGCGCGGCGAGCGGGTTGGCCGCCCCGGCGACGGCCGCGAGCGGGTTGCCCGCGCCCGCGGCGCCGGTGAGGGCGGCCAGCGGGTTCTGCGCCGCGTTCGCGATGTTGCCCAGCTGGCTCGCGGCGTCCGTACCCAGCCCGGCGAGGGGGTTGCCCGCGCCGGCCAGGCCGCCCAGAGCACCCAGCCCGCCCGCCCCGCCCGCGAGAGCCGCCAGCGGGTTCGCCGCACCGGCCAGCGCGGTCGCCGGGTTGACGGCGCCGGCCAGGGCGCCGAAGGCGTTCGCGGGCAGCCCGGCCAGTGTGTCGACGGGGTTGCCGGAGCGGGACGAGCCGGACTTCTCCGGGCGGTTGAGAATGTCGTCGAACGCCTCCTTCCCGCTGTCGGCCATATTGCCGACGAGGTCCTTGAAAATGTCTTGGATGTTCTTGTTGTTGGACATGGGTGGTCTCCCTTTCCGTTTCTCTTCGATGGGGAGGCTGTCGCTCCTTGGCTTACTGGATGCAGCCTTCCAGGGCCTTTGCGCACACGTTCTTGAGTCGTGCGCGGCCCCGGGTGAAGGCGGCCTCGGCCGCCTTGACGGAGATATTGTGCATGCGGGCGAATTCCGCTGTGGAAATTCCCTTTGAGCGGGCGATTATGACTTCCTGCTCCCGCCCCCGCAGGTGTTGCACCTGAGCCAGGAGCCATGTGCCGAAGTCCCTGTCGCAGACGTCCTCCTCGGTCGTGCCGGAGGCGTCCAGGAGGACCGCGCGCTGGAGAAGTCTGCTGCGACGGTCCATGTCACGGTAGAAGTCGATGCAGAGGCGAAGCGCCACGGACGTCAGAAAGGCACCGAGTCGATTCCTGTCCAACGCGGCGTGGGCGGCTGCGCGGGCCATGGTTTCCTGAACGCAGTCCTCGGCGTCCTGAAAACTTGGCAGTCTTCGCCGAACCAACCGCATGAGGCGTTCCTGATGCTGGAAGATTTCTTCCCAGGAGCATTCAGCGGGCGATTGGCAGGTGGAATGTCGCGCCATTGTGGATTGCAGCCCGTTGTCTCTCGGATTGAGCAGGGGAATCGCGGCCGACTTTCTATTTCTCGGCCATGTGCTTTTACTACCCGAGGCCCTGGAGCGGCAAACCGGAATATGTGCCTCCGTCGGTCGGCAGGAATGATTCTTCGCGCTCATTTCCGCGGCGCCGGACGCCGTGCCCAGTCCCGGTTCCAGTTGACCCACATGTCCCGCACGGTCTGGTGGACTTGGGAGCCGCCGGCCCGCAGCTCGGTGGTGTACGCCTGGACGGCCTCCTTGCCCACCATCCGCGCGCCGCCGGTGAAGTAGGAACCGCGGACGTGCCGCGGCGAGCGGAACTTGCCCCACAGCAGGATCCTCATCAGCGGCCACAGGGTGAACACCCCCGCGGGGCAGCGGTCTTCGGGGTCGAGGGTGCCCCACACGGCCGGGCACAGCTCGCTCTCGCGCAGCAGTTCGTAGATGCGGGCGACGGTCCGCTCCTTCGTCGAGTCGCCCGCGCGGTAGGCGAGCACCGCGTCCCTCGCCTGGTCGAAGAGCCGTTCCACCCATGGGTTGTCGACCCCCTGCAGGCCCCGGTAGGGCGGCAGTTCCAGGGCGTCGAAGCAGGCGGTGTCCCCGGTCTTCTCGAAGGTCACGGCGGCCTGGTTCTGCGCGTTCGTCCCGTACAGCGTGGTGATCGTCCACACCCGGTTCCACGCGTTCCACAGCTCGAAGTCGTCGAACGAGATGTAGCTGCACGACACCAGGTCGTCGTAGAACCGGAACATGCGCTTGGTCCAGTGGTCCAGGTACGCGAACCGGGCGGTGTCGAAGTCGTCCTGGCGCACGGCCTCGATGAGACGGTGGCCCAGCGCGTTGAGCGCCATCACCGTGACCGCGAGGCCACTGGAGAAGAGCGGGTCGATGAAGTCGCTGGCGTGCGGCAGCAGGCACCAGCGGTCGCCGACCACCTTCTGCGAGGCGAACTGGGTGCGGTCCGTGGACACGTACGGCCGCACCGCGCGCGCCCGCTCGAACTGCCGGGCCACACTGGGGAACCGGCGCACGTGCCGCCAGAACTCCTCCTCGGCCGGGACGTCGTCGGGGCGGGGATGGTGGTCGAGATCGAGATTGACCCCGACGCTGCACAGCTCGCTGGTGCTGGTCGAGTGGTTGTCGAACGGGATGACCCAGAGCCACCCGCCCTTGAACATGTGGTGCAGCGTGCCCTGGCTGAACGGGCTGGGCATGCCGTGCTCCCGGCGCGGCGGCGCCACCGTGTCGAAGGGGCGCACGTCCACCATGTGCGTGAAGATCGTGCGCGAGCGGGTGCGGTACGGCGGCTCCTGCCGCAGCCCCAGCCGCTCGGGCAGCACGGCGCGCATCCCGCCGGCGTCGACCACGTACGACGCCCGGAAGCTCCCCCGGTCCCGGGTGACCAGGGTGGCACCGTCCTCCTCGAACTTCACGTCGTCGACGAGGGTGTGGGTGTACGCGGTGACGCCGTAGGACACCGCGACGTGGAACATGTAGGCGTCCACGTCCTGCCGGAAGTAGTGCGAGTCCGGGCCGAGCGGCGGACCCCAGGTGGGGTACTGGGTGCACTCGTCGGGCCGGGTCGGCTCGCCCTCCCGGTGGTAGACGAAACTGAAGTTGCGCTTGACCCCGCAGCTGGACGACACGTGGCGGCGCAGCGCCCCGTTGGTCGCCAGGTGCTCGATCTCCGGGACGCCGTAGCGGCGGGCCAGCACCCGCAGGCCGAACGTGGTCTCGGGGACGGTGGACTCTCCGATGGCGAAGCGGGGGTGGCCGCTGCCCTCCAGCAGCAGCACGCGCACGCCGTTGCGGGCGAGCACGGCCCCCAGCATCGTCCCGCCGATGCCGCCACCCACGATGGCGACGTCGAAAACACGCTGGTCCTCTTGCATGTCTGCGGTTCCTTTCGCGACGGGTAGAGCGAGTTGCCCGGCTCCGCGCTCACCGTGGGGCGGCCGGGGACGCGGGCAGCACCCGGCGCAGCCCGCAGGCCGCGACCCGGGCGGAGAAGGAGACGGCGAACCAGGGAGTCGGCGCCAGCTCGGACAGCAGCCGCCGGTCTCCCGGCACGTGACGCTCGCCGCGCCCGGTGACGTCCAGCCACGCACCGAAGTGCAGCAGCCGCGCCTCGGGCCCCGCCCCCCGCGCCGGGAACGGCCGCATGTGCTCGCGCACCGCGCGGGTCAGAGCCCCGCGCCGGGCAGCTCCCACCTCGTGGCCGGCCAGGAAGCGGTCGAGCAACTCCGCCGACCGGCCAGGGAATCCGCCGCGCCCGAGAGGCGAGCGCCCCACCAGCCCGGCGTCGTGGAACGCCGCGGCGGCCAGTAGTCCGACCCGGTCGTAGGCGATTCCGTCGGCCCGCGCGCGGGCGTCGGCCAGCAGGAACGTCCGCAGGGAGTGCAGGGCGACCCGTGGCGGCAGCCGGCGCATCCGGGTGAGCGCGGCGCCCACGAGGGGGTGTCCGAGCAGTTCCGCCAGGGCGGGCCGCCCCAGCAGGGGCTGCCACGCGCCGGGCAGCGCCCGGTGCGGTGCGGCGGGCCAACTCGCCTCCTCGTCACCGGACTCGGGTACCTCGGTCCCTGCGGCCATGGCCGTCTCCCCCTCACTGCGTGCCGTACCGGCGGTTTCCGTCTCATCCGTGCTTACGCTCGGGCGCCGTCGCACCCCCCACGCGCAACGCCCGCCCACTGCCCGCGCGTTGGCGTACGGACGACGGCGCGCGGCGCGGAATCCGCGCTCCGGTGGTGCGTTGCGACCGCCCCTTCGGCGGATTTCCCCAGAAAGCGGAGCGGGCATCATCAGACCCGTGATCGCCGTGTTGAACGTGCATGAACGCCCCCTGCCCGTCCCACCGGACAGGGTCGGCGCGCTGATCGACTCGCTGGGCAGCGAGCACGACCGCCTCTGGCCGCCCGACTGGCCACCGCTGCGTTTCGAACGGCCGCTGGCCGTCGGTGTGTCCGGCGGCCACGGACCAGTGCGGTATGTGGTGAGCCACTATGTGCCGGGCCGCTGGGTCCGCTGCCGCTTCACCGGCCCTCCGGGCTTCGACGGCTTCCACGAATTCAGCCTCGAATGTCTCGACGACGGGCGGACGGTGCTGCGCAACACCCTCGTCGTCCGCCCACGCGGCGTCCGCTGGCTGGCCTGGACGCTGATCGTCCGGCCGTTGCACGACGCGGCGTTCGAGCGCGGCATGGACTGCGCCGAGCGGGCGCTGACCGGGCGGGTGGCCCGTCCCGTCGAGTGCGGCTGGTATGTGCGGCTGCTGCGCCGCGCTGCTTTCCGACGGTCCGGGTGAGGCATTCGAAAGAACGGACCCTAATGACTCCATGGAGGGAATTCTTTCCCTCGGACGAGGGATCGTTGTGGAATTCGATGGACGCGAGACTGGGAAGTCGCAGCGTGCCCATCGGCGATCCCGGCGGGCCCGTCCCAACGACAGGGAGAGCGTCGTGAGTTTCCTGAATCCCCGTATCCCGGGGGTCAATTCCGAGGACGTCACCACGGACCTCACCGAATCCCCGCACCGACTGGCCGGCCTCGGACAGGCCGGCGCCGCGCAGCTCATCGCGACCGTCGACGTACAGGCCGGCGAGGACGACTGGAACGTCCCGGCCGACGAGGAGCATCCGCGCCCCGTGGTGCTGGTGCACGGCACCTTCGGCAACCGCGGCTACACCTGGACCTCCGCGGCACCACTGCTGCGGCAGCACGGCCACCGGGTCTTCCGGCTCGACTACGGCCAGCACGGCAACCCCGTGATCTTCGGACTCGGCGACATCAAGCACTCGGCCCGGCAGCTCGCCGACTTCGTCGAAGACGTGCTGCGGCGCACCGGCGCCCAGCAGGTCGACGTCGTCGGCTTCTCACAGGGCGGCATGATGCCGCGGTACTACCTCAACGCGCTGGGCGGCGGGCCCAAGGTGCACAACTTCGTCGGCATCGCGCCCAGCAACCACGGAGTCACCGCGCAGGGGCTGCTGAACCTGGCCCGCCAGATCCCCGGCGCGGTCGAGATCCTCGAACAGGGCGCCGTCGGGGAGGTCGTGCCGGCCTGGCCGCAGCTCCAGCACGACCACCCCTTCCAGCGCGAGCTGGCCGAACTCGGCGAGACCACCGAGGGCGTCCGGCACACGGTCATCGCCACCCGGCACGACGACGTGGTCACCCCGTACACCTCATGCGCCCTGGAGGAGACCGAGGGTCGCTACGTCAAGAACATCGTGCTCCAGGACATCGACCCGGACGACCGCACACCGCACGCGAGCATGCCCTACAACCCGACGGTGCTGAAGGAGGTGCTGGTGGCGCTCGCCTCCTGAGAGCGGCTGCCGTCCAGCAGGACGCGGGCCACCATCGCCGGGTCGTCGTTCATCGGCACGTGACCGCAGCCGCGCAGCCGCACCAGGCGGGCCCGTGGGACGGCGTGCTTGGCGCGGACGCCCTGCCGGGGGAGCAGCAGCCGGTCCCGGTCGCCCCACGCCACGGTCACGGGGATGCCGGGCACGTCGTCCGTGAACAGCACGTTCCGTCCGGCCCGCAGCGTCTCGGCGAACCCCTCGGCGTGCGCGAGCGCGAGCGTCTCGGCGACCACGGCCTCGGGGGAGCGGCGGGCGGGGCGGGCGTAGATCGTACTGGTCAGCGCGGTGCGTCCGACGGCCGTGCGGGAGAGCCGCTCGACCAGCGGGAGGGGCAGGCTCCGGGCGGTCCGGCGCATCCCCATGAGCACACCGAAGGCGTAGCGCCGCTCGGCCTGCGTCCAGAAGCCCGCCGGGGACAGGGCCGTCACCGACCGCACCAGGTTCTGGCGGCCCAGCTCCAGGGCGAGCAGTCCGCCCAGCGAGTTGCCCGCCACGTGCGGCCGGTCGAGCCCCAGCGTCGCGCAGAAGGCGCCGAGTACCGCGTTCGTGGTCGGCAGATCGTGCGGCAGCCCCTGCGGCAGCGCGGACGACTGCCCGAACCCGGGCAGGTCCACGGCTATCACCTCGCGTTCGGTGGCGAGGATGTCGACCACCGGGTCCCAGGCCTGCCGGTGGTGGCCGATGCCGTGCAGCAGGAGCAGGGGCTCGCCGGTGCCCACGCGCGCGTAGGCGACGGTGATGTCCTGCGGACCGTGCGGGGTGGGGGCCGTGAAGGAGAGCGTTGCGGACATGGGGCTCCTTGTCGGGACACGCGGACGACGGTGCGTTGACGATGCGTTGCGTAGACAGCCTGTCAGTAAGAGCTACCGACGGGTAGCCCCCGGCGGACCCGTCTGGACACGACCGGACACGTCCGCTGGTATGGAGCGGTGACCACCGAAACCGTGACCGACGTCTTCGAAGCACACCGCCCCGTCCTCCTGGGCGTCGCCTACCGCATGCTGGGCCGCCTCGCGGACGCGGAGGACGTCGTCCAGGAGGCGTGGCTGCGCTGGTCCGGCGCCGACCGCTCCACCGTCCGCGAGCCCCGCGGCTACCTGGTGCGGGTCACCACCCGCCTCGCCGTCGACCGGCTGCGCCAGATCAAGTCGCGCGGCGAGACGTACGTCGGGCCGTGGCTGCCCGAGCCCTACGTCACCGACTTCGGGGACACCGTGCCCGACACCGCCGAGCGGGCCGTCCTCGCCGACTCCGTGTCCCTCGCCGTCCTGGTCGTCCTGGAATCCCTGTCGCCGCTGGAGCGGGCGGTGTTCGTGCTCAGGGAGGCGTTCGGCTACCCGTACACGGAGATCGCCGCCATGCTGGAACGAGGGGAGGCCGCGGTGCGCCAGCTCGCCGGCCGTGCCCGCAAGCACGTCGACGAGCGGCGCCCGCGCTACGACGTGGACCCGGCGCAGCGCCGCGACCTGACCGAGCGCTTCCTCGCCGCCGCGGCCGACGGCGACCTGGCCGGGCTGCTGGAGCTGCTCGCGCCGGACGTCCGGCTGGTGGGCGACAGCGGCGGCAAGTCCAAGGCGCCCCTGCGCGTGCTGGAGAACTCCGACAAGGTGGCCCGCTTCCTCCAGGGCGCGGCCCGCAAGGGCGTGCCGGACTTCTCCTACCGTTTCCTGGAGATCAACGGCGGACCGGCCCTGCTGGCCCTGTCGGGCGGCAAGCCCGACTCCGTCTTCCAGATCGAGGTGGCCGACGGGCGCATCCAGTCGGTGTACATCATCCGCAACCCCGACAAACTGCGCTCCCTGGCCGAGCTCGCCTAGCCGGATTGGTCTTGACCAAGGGGGTGGGGCGTCCTATGGTCGCAGAGAACTGCAACAACATTTAATAAACAAGGGCGTCAAAACGCCGCCGGATCACGGCGATTGCGGAGGACAGGGTGGGGACCACGCAGTTGGAATCGGTGCCGGAACCGAAGTACTGGCACCTCAGGACCGTACTCAGCGAGGCCCTGGACTCGGAGTTCGCGGTGGGCGAGGTCCTGCCCAACGAACGCGAGCTCGCCGCCCGCTTCGGCGTCGCCCGCGCGACCCTCCGCCAGGCCCTGGAGCAGCTCGAACTGGAAGGCCGCCTCCAGCGCCGCCGGGGCGTCGGCACCACCGTCGCCCCGCCACGCGTCGGCGTCGCCGTCGGCACCGCACAGCACGCCTGGCCGGGCACGGCCGACGACGCCTGGGAGCCCGTCGACTGCGCGCCGGCGGCCCCGCCCGCGGCCGTCGCCGACGCCCTCGGAACCGGGCGCGAGGAGCCCGTCCACACCGTCCGCCGCTCCCGCGTGACACACGGCCAGCCCGTCGCCGCGGAGCTGCTCTACGTCCCGTCGGCCTCGGTCCCCGAGCTCACCGCCATCGAGTCGCCGTCCGGCGCCGCCCGCGCGCGTGCCGTCCTGCGCGAACTCCAGCGCGGCGACCTGGAGCGCCGGGAGAGCGCCGTCGAGCTGGGCTCGGCCGGCGCCGACGACGCGAAGGAACTGGACCGCCTCCCGGGCGCACCCGTCCTCGTGGTCACCACCCGCTATCTCGCCGGTGGCCGCACCGCCGCCCTCTCCGTCGCCACCTACCGCGCGGACACCTGCCGCCTGACCTTCGGGGACTCCGGCGACGTGGAGATCCACCACGGCCCGCAGAGCCGCGCCTCCTGACCGGCCCCGCCCGCACCCGCCTCCCGGCGGGTCAGCGGCGTGCCGTCGCGCCCTCCACCGCGAACAGCTGTTCCTCCACGTGGTCGAGGGCCAGCCGCAGCGCGCCCGTCGCCACCGCGGCCTCACCGAGCAGCGACAGCGCCACCCGGGGCGGGCGCAGGCAGTAACGGGCCAGCTCCCGCCGCAGCGGTTCCAGTACGCCGTCCAGTCCCGCCGCCCAGCCGCCGACGACGACCAGCTCCGGGTCCAGGGCCAGCACCAGCGCCGTCACGTCGTGCACCAGCCGCTGGGTGAAACGCTCCACTGCCGCGCGGGCCCGCTGATCGCCTTCCCGGGCCTGAGCGAAGACCTTGGCGACCGCCTGCTCGTCCAGCGGATGCAGCGGCTCGTCGGTCGTGGACAGCAGGGTCTCGGGCGTCACGTCCTGGCCGAGCAGGTGCAGCGCGCCGATCTCCCCGGCCGCGCCGCCGTACCCCCGGTGCAGCCGACCGCCGATCAGCGCCCCGGCCCCGGGGCTCAGCCCGGCCAGCACGAACACGATGTCGTCGGACTCCGTCGCGGCGCCCTTCCAGTGCTCGGCGACCGCCGCCGCGTTCGCGTCGTTCTCGACCAGCACCGGGCACTTGAAGGAGCGGCTCAGCCGCTCGCCCAGACTCAGGCCCGTCCACCCCGGCAGCGCGGTCCCCAGCCGGACCGTGCCGTCCGCCTCGACGATCCCCGGCGTGGCCGCGCCCACGGCCCGCAGCGAGCCGCGCGCCACCCCGGCCCGGCGCAGCAGCTCGGCGACGGCCGTACGCAGCCGCTCCAGCCGCTCGTCGGCCGACGCGCCCTCGTCCACGTCCTTGGCCTGGGCGCCGATCACCCGGCCGTCCAGGTCGGACAGGAGCGCGGCGACGCGGTGCGGCCCGATCTCCAGACCCAGCAGATGCCCCGCCTCCGCCCGGAACCGGAAACGCCGTGCGGGCCGCCCCTGCCGCCGGGCGGTGCCCTCGTCGGCGGCCGCCTCGACCACCAGGCCCGCCTCTATCAGCCCCTCGACGACGCCTTCGACGGTCGGCCGGGACAGGCCCGTCACCCGGGTGATCTCGGTCAGCGTCGCACAGTCCGTCGCACGCAACGCGTGCAGCACCACCGCGGAGTTGATCCTCCGCAACAGCGACGGATCCCCGCCGGTCAGGCCTCCCAAGGTCCGTCCTCCCAGCTCGTGCGCGTGTGGGCCGGATGGTACTCGGCCCGCTCCACCCCGGCGAGTGCCGGTCCGCGCCTTCCCGGCCCGCGGGCCCGTCTCACCCCGGCCCCACGAATCCCGACTCGTACGCCGTGATCACCGCCTGCGTGCGGTCCCGTGCCCCCAGCTTCGCCAGCACCGCGCTCACATGCGACTTCACCGTCTCCGAGCCGACGACCAGCCGGGTGGCGATCTCCGCGTTCGACAGCCCGCGCGACATCAGCCGCAGCACCTCGCCCTCCCGCTCGGTCAGCCGCGCCCGCTCCACCGTGGCACGGGCCGCCCGGTTCCCGCCGCCGTCGTCGCCGTACTCGGCGGCCAGTTGCCGCACCGAGGCGGGAAACAGCAACGACTCGCCCTCGGCGATCAGCCGGACCGCGTGCACGATCTCGGCGGGCCGGGCGCGCTTGAGCAGAAACCCGTTGGCACCGGCGCGCAGCGCCTCGTACACGTACTCGTCGTTCTCGAAGGTCGTCACCACGAGGATCTTCGGCGGGTCGGCCACCGTCCGGAGCAGCGTGCGCGTCGCCTCGATGCCGTCGAGCAGTGGCATCCGGACGTCCATGGCGACCACGTCCGGCCGCAGCCGACGCACCAGCGGGACGACCGCCGCCCCGTCCGCCGCCTCACCGACGACCTCGATGTCCGGCTGCGCCTCCAGCACGGCCCGCAGACCCGCGCGTACGAGGGGTTCGTCGTCGACGAGGAGCACTCTGACCGGCATCCGCCCAGCGTAGATCAGCCCGACGGCAACTCGACGCGTACCCGCCAATCACCGGCGTCGGGGCCCGTGTGCGCCGACCCGCCCAGCAGCGCGGCCCGCTCGCGGATGCCGCGCAGCCCGCTGCCGCGCGCGGACGAGGCCCTGGTGTCCGGCAGCGGATTGCGCACCTCCAGGGTGAGCGCGCCCTCCGCCACCGCCACGCGGACCCGGGTCGGCACCGCGCCCGCGTGCCGCAGCACATTGGTCAGCGACTCCTGGAGGATGCGGTATCCCTCGCGGGAGACCGGGCCGGGCAGCGTCTCCAGCGGGCCGGTGACCTCGGCATCGATCCTGGCCCCAGAGACGCGCGCGGACTCCAGGAGCCGGCCGGCGTCCGCGAGGGTCGGCCGGGAGTTCACCGGTGTCCGCGTCTCGCGCAGGACGCCGAGCACCCGTTCCAGATCCTCCAGGGCGGCCCGGCCGGTCTCCTCGATCGCGGTGAGGGCCCGCTCGGTGAACTCCGGACTGTTCGCCGCGCGGGCCGCCCCCGCCTGCACGACCGCGACCGTCAGGGCGTGGCCGATGGAGTCGTGCAGCTCACGGGCGATGCGATTGCGCTCCAGGAGTTGTTCGGTGCGCTCCTCCAGGGCGGTGAGCCGCTCGGCGGCGGACGGGCCGAGCAGCGCGCGGGCGCCCGCCGTCGCCAGGGCACCGAGACCCACCACCGCGCCGTACAGGGCGAGGAGGGGGAGCGGTGTCAGGAGCGCGTACGCCCAGTGCGGCGCGGCGTCCCGCAGCACGGGTATGTCGTCGGCCCGGTGCCCCAGGGAGAGCCGGACCAGGACGACGACGAGGATCGGCAGCCAGACGCAGGCCGCCGAGGTCAAGGCGCCCAACAGCATCCGCAGTTGCAGCCACACCACCGTGCGCAGCCGGTCGCGCCAGGTCGCCGACGGCGCGACCGAGAAGGCGGAGTCCTCGTGGCCGGGCGTGAGAAGCAGGCGGGCCTGCACGCCCTCCCCGGTCCGCACCGCCGGGACGAGCCCGACCGGCACCAGCACCGCCGCGGGGACCCACAGCTTGGTGTCGTCGATGAGCGCCCACAGGCTCACCACCAGCATGGGCACCCACAGGTGCAGTAGCCGGGTGTACGTGACCCCCCGGACCAGCGGGTGCAGAAAACGGACCATTGACTCATCGTGTCAGCCGCCACTGACACCCGGCCTCCCCCGCGCAGGGGAGACGATCTCCACCGGCGGGGGAGGACTCGTCCCCTGACGTGCCGTCAAGCTGCTGCCATGACCAGCATCGACGTCCAGCACCTCACCAAGGAGTACGGCACCCGACGAGCCGTCGACGACCTCACCTTCACCGTGCGCCCCGGCCGGGTCACCGGCTTCCTGGGTCCCAACGGCGCCGGCAAGTCCACCACCATGCGGCTCGTCCTCGGCCTCGACCGGCCGACCTCGGGGACGGCGACCGTCGGCGGCCGCCCCTACACCACCCTCCCCGAACCCCTGCGGCACGTCGGCGCCCTGCTCGACGCGGACGCCGCCCACGGTTCGCGCACCGCCCGCGACCACCTGCGCGTGCTCGCGGCGAGCAACCGTGTCCCCGCGCGCCGGGTGGACGAGGTGCTGGAGGAGACGGGCATCGCGTCGGTCGCGCGCCGCCGGGTGCGGACGTACTCACTGGGCATGCGCCAGCGGCTTGGCATCGCCGCCGCGCTGCTGGGGGAGCCCGAAGTGGTCATGCTGGACGAGCCCTCCAACGGACTCGACCCCGAGGGCATCATCTGGATCCGCGAACTGCTGCGCCGCCTGGCGGCCGAGGGCCGCACGGTCCTGGTGTCCAGCCACCTGATGAACGAGACCGCGTCCTTCGCCGACCACCTGGTCGTCCTCGGCCGTGGGCGGCTGCTCGCCGATCTGCCGATGCGGGAGTTCATCGACGCACGTGTCCAACCGCGCGTACGGGTCCGCACGTCGGACGCCACCGCCCTGACGGCCGCGCTCGCCCGCCACGGACACGCCGCCGTGCAGCACGTCGACGGGTACTGGACCGTGCCGGACGCGCGTGTGGACGACGTCGGCCGCGTCCTGTCCGGCGCGGGCGTCCCCGTTCTGGAACTCGTCTCGGACGAGGGCACGTTGGAGCAGGCCTACCTCGATCTGACCGCCGCCGAGACCGAGTTCACCGCACAGCCCCAGGAGGCCTGATCATGCCCTTCACGCCCGTACTCCGCTCCGAGGCGCTCAAGGTGCTCAGCCTGCGCTCGCTGTGCGGCACCCTGCTGGCCGTCTTCGCGGTCACCACGGTCTTCTCCGCGCTGGCCGGTGTGTCGGAGACCTCGGACCCGGAGTTCGATCCGCTGTTCATGGCCCTCTCAGGCGTCGCGCCCGGTCAGATCGCCGCCCTCGCGTTCGGTGCCATGGTCGTGTCCTCCGAGTTCCACGGCAACGGGATCCGGCTCTCCCTGGCCGCCGTTCCGCGGCGCGGGCGGTGGTTCGCGGCGAAGCTGGTGGTGGTCGCCGTACCGACCTTCGTGACGGGGCTGCTCACCGCGTCCGCCGCGCTCTTCGCGGCCCGCGCGGGGCTGGGTTCGGCGGCGGACGGGCTGACGGCGGGCCAGCAGCTGCGCGGCGTCGTGGGCCTGGCGGTCTACCTCACACTGATGGCCCTGTTCGCGGCCGGCCTCACCGCCCTGTTCCGCAGCGGCGTGGCCACCCTGTCCACCCTCATTCCGTTCATCCTCATCGTCTCCTTCGTGATCGGGGACCTGGCGGGCGGTGCCACCGACTTCCTGCCGGACAGGGCGGGGCAGGTCGTCGTCCACCAGACGCACGACGGACACCTGGGGCCCTGGACGGGGCTCGCGGTGACCGCGCTGTGGGCGGCGGCCGCGCTCCTCGCGGGAGCCTGGCGGCTGCGCCGCCGGGACGCCTGAGCGCGCGGGCCGGCTGACGGACCGCCACATGTCAGTGCCGGACGGTTTACTGGACGGCATGGACATCGCACGGCACATCGCCCTCATCGACGAGCTGTGCCACCGCCCCTTCCCGGCGGGGCACGGCCCGTCGGACGGGGGCGCCGGGGCTCCCGGTCACTTCACGGCGGTGCTGGAGACCAGCCACGGCCTGCGCGGCGGGTGCCAGGCGGAGCGGGCGGTGACGGTGGAGCAGTACGAGAAGGACCGGGACGCCCTCCACGAGCGGCTCGCCGCCCGCTGGGGTGAGCCGGGGGACCCCTGGAACCTTCAGACGGTCCTGCTGCGGACCGACCGGGAGGAGATACCCGAGCCGTGGGCCGCACTGAGCGCGAGCGCGCGCGTGGCCTACCTCTGGGAGGCCGGCGGCACCGGCCGCTGGATCGCGATCGCCGTCGCCGACCGGGACGAGGCGGACGAGGTGCGACTGCTGGCGGTGGTCACGGAGAAGGCTCCGCCGTGACCCGCAGCCGTGCGAACTCCTCCGCCATCGTCTCCGTCGTCCAGTGCGCGTTGAGCCCGCTGGGATTGGGCAGCACCCACACGCGTGTGCTCCCGAACGTCCGCTCCTGCGGCCCCACCCGCGCGTGCCGGTCGTCGAAGGCCGCCCGGTAGGCGGTGACCCCCACCACGGCCAGCCAGTCGGGCCGCAGCCGGGCCACCTTCCGCGTCAGCAGCAGCCCGCCCTCCCGGTACTCCTCGGCGGTCAGCTCGTCGGCCCGCGCGCTGCCCCGCGCCACGACGTTGGTGATCCCGAGCCCGTACGACGGCAGCAGGTCCTGCTCCGACGGCGCCAGCCGCCGCGGCGTGAACCCGGACAGGTGGAGCACCGGCCAGAAGCGGTTGCCCGGCCGGGCGAAGTGGTGGCCCGTCACCGCCGTCATCAGACCGGGATTGATCCCGCAGAACAGCACCCGGAGGCCGTCCGCGACGACGTCCGGTACGAGACGGTCGCGGGCGGCCTCCAGTTCGGCCCGGGTGAAGCGGGTCAGAGGATGGCCCCGGGGGTGTACGCGGCGGCCGACGGGTGCTGCTTGACGATCTCCTCGATCCGGCCCACGACCACCCCGACCTGGTCGGCCGCGGCGCCCGTGAAGGAGAGCTTGTCCGCCATCAGCGCGTCAAGACCGGCCCGGTCGAGCGGGATGCGCTCGTCGGCGGCCAGCTTGTCGAGCAGCTCGTTGCGCTCGGCGCCCTGTTCGCGCATCGCCAGGGCGGAGGCGACGGCGTTCTCCTTGATCGCCTCGTGCGCCAGCTCGCGCCCGACGCCGGCCCGCACCGCGCCCATCAGCACCTTGGTGGTGGCCAGGAACGGCAGGTAGCGGTCCAGCTCACGGGCGACGACGGCCGGGAAGGCGCCGAACTCGTCGAGCACGGTCAGGAAGGTCTCCAGCAGGCCGTCCAGGGCGAAGAACGCGTCGGGCAGGGCCACCCGGCGCACCACCGAGCAGGAGACGTCGCCCTCGTTCCACTGGTCGCCCGCCAGCTCGCCGGTCATCGAGGCGTAGCCGCGCAGGATCACCATCAGGCCGTTGACGCGCTCGCAGGAACGGGTGTTCATCTTGTGCGGCATCGCCGAGGAGCCGACCTGGCCGGGCTTGAAGCCCTCGGTGACCAGCTCGTGCCCGGCCATCAGCCGAATGGTCCTGGCCAGCGACGACGGCGCCGCCGCGAGCTGCACGAGCGAGGTGACGACCTCGTAGTCCAGCGAGCGCGGGTAGACCTGGCCGACCGAGGTGAAGGCCTGCGAGAAGCCCAGGTGCCCGGCGATCCGCCGCTCCAGCTCCGCGAGCTTGCCGGCGTCCCCGCCGAGCAGGTCCAGCATGTCCTGAGCGGTGCCGACCGGGCCCTTGATGCCGCGCAGCGGGTAGCGGCCGAGCAGCTCCTCCACCCGGGCGTACGCGACGAGCAGCTCGTCGGCGGCGGTCGCGAACCGCTTGCCCAGCGTCGTGGCCTGCGCGGCCACGTTGTGGGAGCGGCCGGCCATGACCAGCTCGCCGTACTCGCCGGCCAGCTTGCCGAGGCGGGCCAGGACGGCCACCGAACGGTCGCGGATCAGCTCCAGCGAGAGCCGGATCTGCAGCTGCTCGACGTTCTCCGTCAGGTCGCGGGAGGTCATGCCCTTGTGCACGTGCTCGTGCCCGGCGAGGTCGTTGAACTCCTCGATCCGCGCCTTCACGTCGTGCCGGGTGACCTTCTCGCGCTCGGCGATCGAGGCCAGGTCGACCTGGTCGAGGACGCGCTCGTAGTCGGCGATCGCGGCGTCGGGCACCTCGATGCCGAGATCCTTCTGGGCCCGCAGCACGGCGAGCCAGAGCCGACGCTCCAGCTTCACCTTCTGCTCGGGCGACCAGAGGGTGGCGAGGTCGACGGAGGCGTAGCGTCCGGCGAGGACGTTCGGGATGCGGGGCTTGGCGGGAGCGGAAGTCACGTGTACGGATTCTACTGGCGATTCGTGCAGGCCAGCGCCGCGGGGCTGTTCGTCGGAAGCTACGAAGCCACGAGGCCGGGTCGTGCCCCCCGGGATCAGGGCGCGGTCTCCTCGTACGGCAGCAGGTCGGGGCGCTTGGGCGGCAGGCCGTCGCCGGACGAGCGGCCGGTCAGCCTGCGGCCTATCCAGGGCAGCAGGTACTGCCGGGCGAACCGGACGTCGGTGGTCCGGCGGGTGATCCATCCCGGCGGCGGCGTGGCCGGGATCGGCGCGTGCCAGTCGGGGTCCTCGGCCTCGTGGCCCAGCGCCTGCCACACGGCCTCCGCGACCCGGCGGTGCCCGTCGGCCGTCAGGTGCAGCCGGTCCACGTCCCACAGCCGCGGGTCGGCCAGGGAGCGCGCCCCGTACAGGTCGACCACCACTGCGCCGTGGCGCGAGGCCAGGTCGTCGATGATCGCGAAGAGGGCCTCCATGCGGGGCCGGAACCGGTCCAGTACCGGTCCCTGACGGCCGGGGCTGCGCATCAGCACCAGCTGCTTGCAACTGGGCGCGAGCCGCTCCACCGCCTGGGTCAGCTGATCCCGCACCAGCGCCATGTCGCACTTGGGCCGCAGCGTGTCGTTGAGACCGCCCACCAGGGTGATCACGTCGGCTCCCATGGCCGCGGCCACCCCGACCTGCTCGTCGACGATCTGCCCGATCAGCTTCCCGCGCACCGCGAGATTGGCGTACCGGAAGCCGGGGGAGCGGGCGGCCATCCGCGCGGCGAGAAGGTCGGCCCAGCCCCGGTAGGAGCCGTCGGGCAGCAGGTCCGACATGCCCTCGGTGAAGGAGTCGCCCACGGCGACGAGGCTGCTGTGAGTGGGGTTCGTCTGCATGGCGACAGAAATGGTAGCGCGTGCACATACCCGGCGGTCGGTCGACCCACGGCCTCCCGCGCCCGGCTTCGGTCAGGCCGGCCTCGCGCAGGCGCCGGTCGCGGTGGGTGCGGCGCGAGCCCCTCGCGCCGACGAACGCGACCGGCATCCGCTTTGCCTCGGTCAGCAGGCCCGTGACGTCCCGCTCGGCCCCCCGCCCGTCGTCCTCCTCGGCCCGCCCCGCCCGCTCCACCGACCCGCGCTCCGGGCTCAGGTCCGCTGACCGAACAGCTCCCGCAGCACGTCCTCCATGGTCACCAGGCCCGCGAGCCGCCCGTCGGACCCGAGGACGGCGGCCAGGTGGGTGCGGCTGCGGCGCAGCGCGGTGAGCACGTCGTCCAGCGGGGTGCTCTCCCGTACCCGCGCGATGGCCCGCATGTCCCGCAGCTGGAACGGCCGGTCCCGCGGGGAGGCGTCCAGGGCGTCCTTCACGTGCAGGTAGCCCACGATCCGCCGCCCGTCGTCCACCACCGGGAACCGGGAGAACCCCGATTGCGCCGACAGCCGCTCCAACTGCTCGGGCGTGATGCCCACGCGCGCGTGGACGACGCGTTCCAGTGGCAGCACCACGTCCCGCACCGGCCTCCGGCCCAGCTCAAGGGCGTCGTGCAGCCGCTCCTGGGCCCGGTCGTCGATCAGCCCGGCGTCGCCGGCGTCCTTCACGATCTCGGCCAGCTCCGCGTCGGTGAAGGTCGCCGACACCTCGTCCTTCGTCTCGACCCTGAGCAGCTTGAGCAGCGTGTTCGCGAAGGCGTTGATCGTGAAGATCACCGGCCGCAGCGCCCGGGACAGCGCGACCAGCGGCGGCCCCAGCAGCAGCGCGCTGCGCACGGGTTCCGCCAGCGCGATATTCTTCGGCACCATCTCGCCGAGCAGCATGTGCAGGTACGTCGCCAGCGTCAGGGCGATGGCGAAGGAGACCGCGTGCCCCACCCCGGACGGCAGGCCCACCGCGTGGAACACCGGTTCCAGCAGGTGCGCGATCGCCGGCTCCGCGACCACGCCGAGGACCAGCGTGCACAGCGTGATGCCGAGCTGCGCCGCCGCCATCAGCGCCGACACGTGCTCCAGACCCCACAGCACGCTCCTCGCGCGGCGGTCGCCCTCCGCTCCCGCCTCGACGTGCTGCTCCACCTGGCTGCGGCGCACGGAGATCAGCGCGAATTCGGCGCCCACGAAGAACGCGTTGACGACGAGCGTCGCCAGACCGATCAGCAGCTGTACGGCGATCACCGGCCGCCCTCCCCGTCCTCGGGCGTGCCGCGCGGGTCTTCGGCCGCGCCCGCGTCGTCCAGCGGCGCGTGCAGCAGCACCCGCGCCGCCCGGCGCCCCGTGGCGTCCACGACGTCCAGCCGCCAGCCGGCGACCTCGAACGTGTCGCCGACGGCCGGGATGCGTCCCAGCCCGGCCGCGACCAGTCCGGCGACGGTCTCGTACGGCCCCTCGGGCACCCGCAGGCCGAGCCGCGCCAGCCGGTCCACGCGGGCCGAGCCGTCGGCCCAGTACAGCGCGCGTCCCCGCGCGTCGGTGCCGGCCGGGTCCAGCTCGGGCGTCTCGTGCGGGTCGTGCTCGTCGCGCACCTCGCCGACGACCTCCTCGACGATGTCCTCCAGCGTGGCCACGCCCGCCGTCCCGCCGTACTCGTCGATGACCACGGCCATCGTGCGCCGTCCGGAGAGCCGGTCGAGCAGCCGGTCCACGGTCAGCGTCTCCGGGACCAGCAGCGGCTCGCGCATCAGCTCGGACACCGGCATCCGGGGCCGTCGCTCGGCGGGCACCGCCAGCACGTCCTTGACGTGGGCGGTGCCGACCACGGCGTCGAGGGTCTCCTGGAAGACCGGGAACCGGGACAGCCCGGTCGCCCGCGTCGCGTTGGCCACGTCCTCGCACGTCGCCCGGGAGTCGAGGGCGATGACCTGGACGCGCGGGGTCATCACGTGCTGGGCCGTCAGATCGGCCAGGTTCAGGGTCCGGACGAACAACTCGGCGGTGTCGGCCTCCAGCGCGCCCTCCTTGGCCGAGTGCCGGGCCAGCGCCGCCAGCTCCTGCGGCCCCCGCGCGGACGCCAGCTCCTCGGCGGGCTCCACGCCGAAGAGGCGCACGATCCGGTTGGCGGTGTTGTTCAGGTGGCTGATGAAGGGCCGGAAGGCCGCGCTGAACCAGCGCTGCGGGCCGCCCACCCGTTTGGCCACCGCCAGCGGCGAGGAGATCGCCCAGTTCTTCGGCACCAGCTCGCCGACGATCATCAGGAAGACCGTCGACAGTGCCGTGCCCAGCACCAGCGCCAGTGAGGAGGCAGCCGAACGCGACACCCCCACGGCCTCCAGCGGGCCCGCGATCAGCGCCGCGACCGAGGGCTCGGCGAGCATGCCGACCACCAGATTGGTGACCGTGATGCCGAGCTGCGCCCCGGAGAGCTGGAACGTCAGGTTCCGTACGCCCTTCAGCGCTCCGGCCGCGCCCCGTTCGCCCCGCTCCGCGGCCCGCTCCAGCTCGCCGCGTTCCACGGTGGTCAGCGAGAATTCGGCCGCGACGAACGCGCCGCACATGAGCGAGAGCAGGACCGCCACCAGCAGCAGGAGCACTTCCGTCATCGGGTCACCTCGGATCCATGATCGGCCAGGAACCGGTGGCTCGCGCGATGTCGTGCGCCGGGGGAGGTGCTGGAGGGGCCGGGAGTCTTGCCGTGGAGGGACTCGCTCATGCGCCGGTGCTCAACCCTTCAGTCCGTTCACTGTTCACTCCGTGAGCGGCTTCACCCAGCGTCGCCACTGCTCCTCGGGCGCGTACCCGGCCGCCCGCCAGGCATGCTGCGCCCGCTCGTTGCGCCGCAGCACCATCGCGTCCCCGCGGCGCCCGCCGAGCCGTACGAACCGCTCCTCGGCCGCCGCGAGCAGGGCGGTGCCGATGCCCCGGCGCCGCTGCTCCGGGTGGACCGCCAGCCGGTACAGATGGCAGCGCCAGCCGTCGAACCCCGCGATCACCGTGCCCACCAGCTCCCCGTCCAGCTCGGCCAGGACCAGCGCCTCCGGGTCGCGGGCGGCCAGTCGCTCCACGCCCTCGCGGTCGTCGCTGATGCTCGTGCCCTCCGCGGCCACCTTCCAGAAGGCCAGCACGGTGTCCAGGTCCTCGGGCCCGGCGGCCCGTATGCGCAGATCGGTCATGCCGTGATGCCAGCACGCCGGACGCACACCCGTGCGGGAATTCCGGCATGCGGACCGAGGCTCAGTCCGCCCGCAGCGCCCGCAGCGCCCGCAGCGCCGGGGCGAAGGCCCCCACACCGCGCGCCTTCGGGGTCACGGGAGTCAGTCACCCGCCTCCGGTGGCCGCCAGGCCGTGCCGAGGACGCAGTACGAACTGGGCAGTGCCGGACCGTGTTCCGGGATCATCATCCGCCGGTAGGGGCCGAGCGCGAACCCCGCGTCCCGCAGCGCGGCGACGGGATCGCGGGACAGGTGGCAGCCGCCGGACAGCGGCGGCCACAGCGTCCGGTCCAGGGCGCGCTGGGTGAAGGTCATCATCCGCCCGCCGCCCCGGCCGTGCTCGAAGAACCGCAGCTGGCCGCCGGGCCGCAGCACCCGCCGCGCCTCCCCGAGCGCCCGCGGCACGTCGCGGACGCTGCACAGCACGAGCGAGACCACGACCGCGTCGAAGGCCTCGCTCTTGACCGGCAGCGCCTCGGCCGCACCCGGGGCCACGTCCACCGGCACCCGCGCCCGCAGCGCCGCCTCCACCGCCAACCGCCGCAGCAGCCGCTCCGGTTCGATGGCGACGACCTCCGAGACGGCGCCCGGATAGTGCGAGAAGTTCAGCCCGTTGCCCGCGCCGACCTCGATCACCCGCCCGGACAGCCCGGCCAGCAGCCGCTCGCGGACGCGCCCCACGCCCATCCGGGTCTCGGCGCCCACACTGGCCCGGGCGTAGTAGCGGGCGAACAGCGGATGGTGCACGGCGTCCCGCGGCACTCCGCGGGCGGATCGCAGCGGCATGGGCCCTCCCTCACGAGGTGGTGCCTTACCGCGATTGTCCCCCGTACGACCGCTCCGCACCCACCTGGCCGGCGGCCGGGTACGCCCTGCCGCTCAGGGCGCCTGACGCGCCCCGAAGGCCGCCGCGTCCCACGTGCCGTCCAGCCGGGGCGACAGCCATCCCGGCGCCGCGGACCGGAAGGCGGCCGGGGGCAGGGCACCCGCCCCGGCGGGTACGGCGCCGAGCAGCGGAGCGCCGGAGACCTCAGGGAGGTCCGCGAGATTGCAGCGCGCGGCGAGGTCCGGGGCCCCGGGCCAGCTGCCGATCACCACACCGGGCAGGTCGAGGCCGCGGGAGCGCAGTTCACGCGCCGTCAGCTCCGTGGTGTTGAGCGTGCCGAGGCCCGCTGCCGTCACCAGCAGCACCGGGGCGCCCAGCAGGGCGGCGACGTCCGCCAGCGTCCCGCCGTCCGCGTCGAAGCGGACCAGCAGTCCGCCCGCCCCCTCGACCAGCACCAGATCGTGCTCGGTGGCCAGCTTGTCCGCGGCCTCGGCCACCTCCGCCGGGCGCACCGGCGCCCGTCCGGCCCGGCGCGCGGCCGTGCCGGGCGCCAAGGGCTCCGGATAGCGGGCCACTTCGGCCGCCGCCACGGCCCCCGCGAGGCGCGCCACCTCCCGCGCGTCCCCCGGTTCGTCCGGCCCCACACCCGTCTGCGCGGCCTTCAGCACCGCCACCGACCGGCCGCCGGCCAGCGCCGTCGCGGCGACGGCGGCCGTCACGACCGTCTTGCCGATCTCCGTGCCCGTGCCCGAGATCACCAGTACCGGCATGTCATCCCTCTCCTGCCGCCGCGCACACCGCGCGGGCGATGCGTGCCACGTCCGCGTCGCCCGTGACGTAAGGCGGCATGGTGTAGATCAGGTCGCGGAACGGCCGCAGCCACACGCCCTCGCGGACGGCCGCCGCGGTCGCCGCCCGCATGTCGACGGCGTGGTCGAGCTGCACCACGCCGATCGCGCCCAGCACCCGTACGTCCGTCACGCCCGGCAGCCCGGCCGCGGGGGCCAGACCGTCGCGCAGGCCGGACTCGATCCGCTTGACCTCCGCGCGCCAGTTCTGGCCGAGCAGCAGTCCGATCGACGCGCAGGCCACGGCCGCGGCCAGCGGATTGCCCATGAACGTCGGCCCGTGGGCCAGGACCGGCACCTCGCCGCGCGAGATGCCGTCGGCCACCTCCGACGTGCACAAGGTGGCCGCCATCGTCAGATAGCCGCCGGTGAGCGCCTTGCCGACGCACATCACGTCCGGCGTCACCGCCGCGTGCTCCGCCGCGAACAGCGCGCCGGTCCGTCCGAAGCCGGTCGCGATCTCGTCGAACACCAGCAGCACGCCGTGCGCGTCGCACGCCTCCCGCAGCACCCGCAGGTAGGCGGGGGAGTGGAACCGCATGCCGCCGGCGCCCTGCACCACCGGCTCGACGATCACCGCGGCCAGTTCGCCGGCGTGCCGCTCGATCGTCGACCGCAGATGGCCGGCGTACGTCTCGTCGTACTCGGCGGGCGGCGCGTCGGCGAAGACCTGGCGCGGCAGGGCGCCCGACCACAGCTCGTGCATCCCGCCCTCGGGGTCGCACACCGACATGGGCTGCCAGGTGTCGCCGTGGTAACCGCCGCGCCAGGTCAGCAGGCGGCGCTTGGCGGGGCGGCCCAGCGAACGCCAGTACTGGAGGCACATCTTGACGGCGACCTCGACGGACACCGAACCGGAGTCGGCGAGGAAGACGTGCTCGAGTCCGTCCGGCGACATGTCGACAAGGAGCTTCGCCAGCCGGACGGCGGGCTCGTGGGTGAGCCCGCCGAACATCACGTGGCTCATCCGCTCCAACTGCTCGCGGGCGGCCTCGTTCAGCACCGGGTGGTTGTAGCCGTGGATCGCCGACCACCAGGACGACATCCCGTCCACCAGCTCCGCCGAGCCGTCCGCGGGACGCAGCCGCACCCCGCTCGCCGACTCCACGACGAGCGGGTCCTGCCGCCCCGGCATGGGGCCGTACGGGTGCCAGACGTGCCGCCGGTCGAGCGCCAGCAGCTCGTCCACCGTCAGCGCGGGCTCAGGCATTGGGCGCGAGATCCGTCCCGGCACCGCGGCGGCGCACGGCCACCAGATCCGTCCGGGGCTCCTCGGTCCGGGACGCCGGCGCCGGAGCGCAGACCCCGCCGTCGGCGTGCGACCCGCAGCCCCCGCCCTCCTCGCCGTCCCCGTGCGATCCGCAGCCGCCGCCCGCGTGCGATCCGCAGCCGCCACCGGCGGCCGTGACCCGGTGCTCCGGCAGGGTCACCCGGTCGGCGCCCTCCACCTCGAAGCCGGCGTCCGCGATCATCTCCAGGTCGGCGTGGCCGGCCTGGCCCTCACTGGTGAGGTAGTCGCCCAGGAAGATGGAGTTGGCCAGGTTCAGGGCCAGCGGCTGCAGGGTGCGCAGGTGGACCTCGCGCCCGCCGGCGATGCGCACCTCGACGTCCGGGCAGACGAACCGGGTCATCGCCAGGATGCGCAGGCAGCGCTGCGGGGTGAGGTGCCACTCCTTGGCCAGCGGCGTGCCCTCCATCGGGATCAGGAAGTTGACCGGCACCGAGTCCGGGTCCAGTTCGCGCAGCGAGAAGACCACGTCGACCAGGTCCTCGTCGCTCTCGCCCATGCCCGCGATGAGACCCGAACAGGCGGAGAGCCCGGCCGCGTGCGCCTTGCGCACCGTGTCCACCCGGTCGGCGTACGTGTGCGTGGTCGTGATGTCCCCGTACGTCGCCTCGGACGTGTTGAGGTTGTGGTTGTAGGCGTCGGCACCCGCCTCGCGCAGCCGCTCCGCCTGACCGTCGGAGAGCAGCCCCAGGCAGGCGCACACCTCGACGGACCCGTCCTGCTCCTTGATGGCCCGGATGGTGTCCGAGACCCGGTCCACGTCCCGGTCGGTCGGGCCGCGTCCGCTGGCCACCAGGCACACCCGCTTGGCGCCCCCGGACACCCCGGCGGCCGCGGCCGCGGTGGCCTGGTCGGGCTTGAGCCAGGTGTACTTGAGGATCTCCGCCTTGGAGCCCAGCCGCTGCGAGCAGTAGGAGCAGTCCTCGGGACACAGGCCCGACTTGAGGTTGACGAGGTAGTTGAGTTTCACCCGTCGGCCGAACCAGTGCCGGCGCACCTTGCCGGCCGCGGCCACCACATCGAGCAGGTCGTCGTCGGAAGTGGCGAGGACGGCCAGCGCCTCCTCGCGGGTCGGCGACTCGCGCCGAAGCCCCTTGTCCACCAGCGTGTTCAGCAGGTCCATGAGAGCCGATCCTGTCCTAAGGGGCCGCCCGGGGCCAAGGAGAGTTTGCACAACACTGACAGATCGACGTGTGGGTATTGCCACACCTCGCGGGGGTGGCCATGCCGCTAGTGTCTGTCCATTGCCTACAAATTCCCCAAGGAGCGGCTCATGGCGTTCGGCTGGATCGACGAACAGGCCCGGGCGCGCCACGAGGCGGGACTCGTACGGATCCTGCGCCCCCGTCCGGCCGACTCGCCGCTGCTGGACCTGGCGAGCAACGACTACCTCGGACTGGCCCGGCACCCGGAGATCACCGAGGGCGCGGCCCGGGCGGCGCGCACCTGGGGCGGCGGGGCGACCGGTTCCCGGCTGGTGACCGGCACGACCGAACTGCACGCCGCACTCGAACGCGAACTGGCCGCGTTCTGCGGATTCGAGGCCGCGCTCGTCTTCTCCTCCGGCTATGCGGCCAACCTCGCCGCGGTCACCGCCCTGGCGCCGCACGGCAGCCTGGTCGTCTCCGACGCGGGCAACCACGCCTCGCTGATCGACGGCTGCAGGCTGGCCCGCGGCACGACCCAGGTGGTGGCGCACGCCGAACCGGAGGCCGTGCGCAAGGCGCTGGCGACGCACGACGGGCCCGCGGTCGCCGTCTCCGACACGGTCTTCTCGGTCGACGGCGACGCCGCGCTCCTGGCCGCCCTCGCCGACGTGTGCCGCGAGCACGGCGCCGGTCTGGTCGTGGACGACGCGCACGGACTGGGCGTGCTCGGCGACGGCGGCCGGGGCGCCCCGTACGCGGCGGGTCTCGCGGGCCGGGAGGATGTCGTCGCCACGGTCACGCTGTCCAAGTCGCTGGGCAGCCAGGGAGGTGCGGTTCTGGGTCCTGCCCGGGTGATCGGCCACCTGGTCAACGCCGCCCGGACGTTCATCTTCGACACCGGCCTCGCCCCGGCCGCGACGGGCGCGGCGCTGGCCGCGCTGACCCTGCTGCGCCGCGAGCCGGAGCGCGCGGCGCGGGCCCGTGCCGTCGCCGCCGAACTGCACGCGCGCCTGACCGCGTCGGGCCTGGAGGCGGTACGTCCGGACGCCGCGGTGGTCTCGGTGCGCGCGCCTTCCCCGGAGGGGGCGGTGCGGTGGGCGGCCGACTGCCGTGCGGCCGGCCTGTCCGTGGGCTGTTTCCGTCCTCCTTCCGTGCCGGACGGTGTCTCACGGCTCAGGCTGACCGCTCGGGCGGACCTCTCCGGGGAACAGATCGAACGCGCGGTGCGGGTGATCGGCGAGACGCGACCATGAGTCGGCGTGGCATGGCCGTGTGTCGTCCGACGTCTCGTGGGGTGGTCAGTCCTGGTGGATCCCGGCGGTGAAGGACGTCCAGCTCTCGGGGGAGAAGAGCAGGGCGGCCCCGGCGGGGTTCTTGGAGTCGCGCACCGCGAGAAGTCCGGCCCAGCGGCCGGCCGACGGCCGGGCCGTCTCCACG
This sequence comes from Streptomyces sp. NPDC058985, assembly GCF_042740985.1. Taxonomy (NCBI): domain Bacteria; kingdom Bacillati; phylum Actinomycetota; class Actinomycetes; order Kitasatosporales; family Streptomycetaceae; genus Streptomyces; species Streptomyces sp. NPDC058985. Next base: position 121,102 of record NZ_JBHYJX010000021.1, read on the forward strand.
CAGTTGTTCGCGCCCGTGCTGTAGCTGCTGCGCAGCCACCGCACGCCGGTCAGATCGGTGCCGGCAGGGATGTTCCGGGGAAGTTCGGACATGGAGCCTGACATGGTGCCTCCTTACGCGCCTGCCGCGGTCGCGGCGATGAAGTCCAACGAGTCCTCGGGCGAAAGGGCATGGATCAGAAGGGCGTTGAAGGCCTCGGTATAGGCCTCTAGGTCTTCTTTCCGTTCGAGATGCAGGCTACTCGTCAAGTGGTCGAGAACAACCACGTCCAGATCAGAAGTGCTCGAAAAAGAGAAGATTACGAAAGGGCCGGTGACACCGATGTGCGCCCCGGCGGCAAACGGCAATACCTGGAGCCGGACATGCGGCAGACGCGCCGCCTCCACCAGCCGCTCCAGCTGACGTGCCATCACCCCGGGGCCGCCCACCTGCCGGCGCAGCACCGCCTCGTCCAGCACCGCGCTCAGCTCCAGCGGCGGTTCGCCGCGCAGCACGTCCTGCCGGGCCAGCCTGACCTCCACCAGCGCGTCCAGCCGCTCCTCCGGCATGCCGTCCACGGCGGCCCGCGTCACCTCGCGGGCGTACTCCGGGGTCTGCAGGAGGCCGGGGACCACCGTCGTCTCCAGCGTGCGCATCGCGCCGGCCTGGGACTCCAGGCTGATGAAGTCGCGGTAGGTGGGCGGCAGCACCCCGCGGTAGGCGTGCCACCAGTGGTGCCGGCCGCCCGCGTCGTCGGAGCGCGCCAGCATCACCAGCAGCCCGCGCAGCTGGTCGTCGTCCACGCCGTAGGCGTCGAGCAGTAACCGCACGTCGGCCGGTTTCGCCCCGCTCGTCCCGGTCTCGATGCGGCTGACCTTCGACTGGTGCCAGCCCACCAGCCGGGCCGCCTCCCCGCTGGTGATGCCCGCCGTCGTGCGCAGGGCGCGCAGTTCCGCGCCCAGCTTTCTGCGGCGCACCACCGGACCGTGCTGCATGGGCCACTCCCTTACTCCTTATGGGCCGCCCAAATCCGCTCTGCCGTCGCAGAGTTCACCGCTTCGAGCGACAGATATATGCATATCTTGGCGGATCGCCGTCCTTCACGGGCCGGGTGATGGCAGTCTGGCGGCGAAGCACCAGTCCGGGACCGTACTCGAACCGCCCGCTTCGTGTCGGACCACGGTCCCGTGAGAAAGGGACGACGTTGCCATGGCCGATCACCTGGAAGCATCCGTCACTCTGCCGAGCGATCCCGCTTCGGTGGCCGCCGCGCGCACCTATGTGGCCGGCACGCTGGTGGAGTGGGGCCTGCCGGCGGACGCGGAGATGTCCGACACGGTCCGGCTGATCGTCTCCGAACTGGCGACCAACGCGGTCCAGCACACGCTCGGGCAGTCGCCCACCTTCACGGTGGACCTCGTCCTCGACCGTGACGAGCGGCTGCGCATCGGCGTCACCGACAGCCATCCGCGCTTCCCCAAGCGCCTGCCGGCCGCCGTGCAGCAGGACAACGGCCGCGGCATGGTGATCATCCGCTGGCTGACCGCCGAATGCGGCGGCAAGCTGCGGGTCCGCCCCACGCGGGAGGGCGGCAAGACCGTCTCCATCGAACTGCCCTGGACCGCCCCCGGCACGCCGGCCGCCGCCGAGGGGGTGACGGCGGGGCAGAACGCCGTCATCCCCCTCGGGAGAGCTGCTCGACCCCGGGCTGTCTGACCCCGTGTCACTCGATCACGGGGCGTCTGGCCCCTGGGGGCTACTTGACCCGGCCGTAGGAGACGCTCCCGGTCCAGATCTTCTGCAGGCGTACCACGTCCCCGGTCTTCGGGGCGTGCCAGAGCTTGCCCTTCCCGGCGTAGATGCCGACGTGGTAGACGCTGCGGCCCGAGTGGAAGAAGACCAGGTCTCCGGCCTTGCGCTTCTTGGCCGAGACGTGGCGGGTCTTGTTGTACTGCTGGGCCGCCGTGCGCGGCAGCTTCTTGCCGGCCTTCTTGAACGAGTACAGCGTCAGGCCGGAGCAGTCGAACCTGCGGGGCCCGACGGCGCCCCACCTGTAGGGGGAACCCTTCTTGGATGCCGCGATCTTGAGGGCCTTCGTCGCATGAGCCGCCGCGGCCGCCTCCGAGGAGAAGCCGGGGACCACGACGGAGCCGCCTACCGCGGCGAGAGTGAGGGCCGAGGCCGTACCGGCACGAGCCATCAGGGACGGGACACGATTGAGCGCGAACATGCGCAACCCTTCGTCAGCCGCCTGTGAAGGATGACCTGTCGGATTCGGGCTGGCGAAGTTGCCCGGCCGCACGAGTGCGGCTTCACCCCAAGGGCTGCTCGGTCCGGCGCCTCTCCCACGGAGGCGACCGCTCCTGCGACCCGTCGTGCTCGGGTCCTCCACTCCTGCCGATCCACTTCCTCGCGACCGGTCGTCCGGGCGGCGGCAGGACTCGGCGTCCGCCCGGACCGCCCCGCCGCTGCGGCGGGGGCTTGTCGTCAGTCACGGATCTTGTCTCGCCGGAGGGGGAATTCCCAACGGAACGTGCCTTTTGTGTTGTTACTCACCACCCACCCGTTCGGGTGGACGCCGCTGTGTTCGAGCCGGGGTCGTAGGCGATGACGCCCCCGGGACCAGCGGCGCAGCGGTAGGCGCGGACGTCGGGGGAGGGCGGCCGCGCAACCCGGACCGGTCGTCAACCGGGTGTGTTCCTACGCCGAAAGGAGGTACGTCTTTTGGTCCGTTTCGAACCCCGTCCACTCAACTCTCGGAACACGGCGGAAGACTGAGGCGTCCCGTCCGCCGCTCGCCGTCCAGTACCCGCAGGGCGCGGGCGAGGGGGGGCGCGTGCAGTTCGGTCTCGCCCCGGGCGTGCATCAGCTCCAGCGCGTCACGCAGGGCCGCGGCCTTCCCGACCAGCGCCTGGGCGGCCCGCAGTCCCCGGTAGGTGTCGCCGTCCCGCGCGGGGTTGATGCGCCCGAGCAGGTCGACGACGTCCAGGTAGCGGTCGATCAGCTCCGCCTCGGCGCGGGTCAGGGCGGGCAGGGGCGGCAGTTCCGGTGGCAGCATCGGCCGTTCACCGGGTGCCGGGTGTGCCGGGCGCGGCGGAGCGGTCGGACACGATCCGGTCCACCAGCCCGTACTCCAGAGCCTGTTGGGCGTCCAGGACGGTGTCCCGCTCGATGTCCTCGGTCACCTGCGCCGGAGTGCGGCCCGTGTGCCGTACAAGGATCTCCTCCAGGCGGGCGCGGATCCGTGCCAACTCCTCGGCCCGGATGGCCAGGTCGCTCGCCTGCCCCTCGATCGGCTCGGTGAGCAGCGGCTGACGGAGCACCACCCGCGCCCCGGGCAGCATCGCGCGCTTGCCCGGCGTGCCCGCCGCCAGCAGCAGCGCGGCGGACGCGCCGGCCTGTCCGAGGCAGGTCGTCTCCACGTCGCAGGCGACGTAGCGCATCGTGTCGTAGATCGCCGTCATGGCCGTGAACGAGCCGCCCGGGGAGTTGATGCAGAGGGCGATGTCCCGGTCCGGGGCCTGGTGCTCCAGGTGCATGAACTGCGCCATCACGTCGTTCGCGGAGGTCTCGTCGACCGGCGTCCCGAGGAAGACGATCCGCTCCTCCAGCAGTTTCGAGTACGGATCCGACGTCCGGGCCCCGGCGCTCGTGCGCTCGGTGAACTCGGGCAGGACGTGGCGGGCGGACGGTCGGGTCATGGCGAACCCCTTCTCGTGACGGAACCCTCTTCGGCTGCACTGGCTCCGTATAAAATGTACAGGACGTACATTGTGAGGGGGTGGGAATCGCGCAACCCCGCGATCATTTCCCGTGCGGCGGCTCGTGCAGGCCGAAGAGGGAGCCCTGGTCGTCCCGGCAGAGCGTGAACCGGCCGAACCGGGCCACCGACTCCGCGTCCTCCTCGCCCTCCTCACCCAGCTCCTCCACGGAGCCGCCCAGCTCACGCACCCGGGCCACGGCGGCGTCCAGGTCGTCGACCCGGAAGAACAGGTACGGGGAGGCGCCCGGGTCGCCGCCGTGCATGCCGCCCGGCAGCCCGGCGGTGCCGATGGAGAACCCGCGCCCCGTGGGGCCCGCCTCGAGGGCCCAGCCGAACAGGGTCCCGTAGAAGACCCGGCCGCGCTCGGGGTCCGCCACGCCGAGCTCGAAGAACGACGGTTCGCCGGTCATGGGTGCCTCCCGCGGGACGTGCCATGGGGCAAGAGGTGGCCTGCGCTCCCATCGTCCACCCGGCCCGGCGGCGGCGCAGCCGGTCGGGGCGGGGTGAACCGTAAGCTGGGGACATGGCCTACGAGATTCCGGTGACGCAAGCCAGGGCTGAGCTCGCCGACCTGATCAACCGGGTGGTGTACGGCGGCGAACGCGTCGTCGTGACGCGGCACGGCAAGCCTCTCGTCGCCCTCGTCTCCGCCGCCGACCTGGAGCGCCTTGAGGAGGCCGGGGAGCCGTCGGAGGGGCAGGCGATCACCTCGGTCACCGGGGTCCGTGACACGGCCGCCCCGACACCCCGCGAACACCACCGCTTCGGCATCGCGGCGGAGCACAGGGGGCCGAACCCGGCCTAGGAGTCGTCTTCAAAGGTGATCAAGTGATGAGGGATCATGCCTGTCGTGGTGCGTCGTCATGAGCTTTCGGATGCCGAGTGGGCTGTGTTG